>JAEYOB010000224.1 GCA_023412175.1 Pseudomonadota bacterium
GTCGGCGGGCGTGTGGTTCACCCAGCGGTGCAGCGGGTGGTCGAGCGCGTTCTCCACCGAGAAGATCAGGATGCCGAGCAGAAGCCCGCCGACGAAGACCCCGGCAAGCCGCCGGGCGGCGTCCTCCGGCAGTCCTGCGATGCAGGCCCCGCCCAGCGTGGCGGCGAGTGCGATATAGCCGATCTCCACCGTCGTCAGGACGGCGCGCGGCGACGGGCTCCAGGCGATGCTGACCGCGGCCAGGGCCACGAACGCCGACACGGCTGCGATCACCCAGCGGTCCGGCCGCAGCCGGGCGAGCCCGCCCGTGCGCGCCAGCAGTGCCGCCGACAGCACCAGCATGGTCAGAGCCCACACCGGCATGCCGCGCGGCACCAGCCCGGCCACCGGCCCCAGCAGGGCGACGATGGCGGCGAACGGATAGGCCAGGACCGTGTCGGGAAGCGTGGCGCGCTGCGCCAGGGTGCCGTGCATGGCAAGCGGCTTAACAGGAGGGCAGGGCGATTTCAACGGCCCTCGTTGCGTCCGGAATTTTCCATGAACCCGCCCGCCCGATCCGGTGTACAAGACCGCCGGTCACGCAAACATCGGTCCCGCATGCTCTTTCACACGCAGGGTTTCGTGTTCGGCTTCCTGCCGGTGGTGCTGGCGCTGTTCTATCTGGCGGCCCGGCGCGAAGCGGCGCGCGAATGGGTCATGGTCGTGGCCTCGGTCGTCTTCTACGGCTGGTGGGACGTGCGCTTCGTGCCGCTGCTGCTGGGCCAGACGCTGGCCACCTGGGGGCTGGCGCACGTGTACCGGAAATGGGGCATGTCCTGGGTGGTGCCGGCCGGCGTCGCGGCCAACCTCGCCATCCTCGCCTACTTCAAGTACGCCAACTTCTTCATGGACACGCTGTCCGGCCTGCTGGGGGCGGACCTGCCGCACAGCGACGTGCTGCTGCCCATCGGCATCAGCTTCTTCACCTTCGAGCTGATCTCCTATCTGGTGGACCTGCGGCGCGGGCGCGTGCCGGCGTATCCGCTGCGCGGCTTCTGCCTGTTCGTCTTCTTCTTCCCGCATCTGGTCGCCGGCCCGATCGTCCGCCACAACGAGCTGATCCCGCAGCTTGCCGACGACCCGCTGCGGCCGGGCTGGGCGGAGCGGTTCGGCAAAGGCCTGACGCTGTTCATCATCGGCTTCGCCAAGAAGGTGCTGCTGGCCGACCCGCTGGCGCGCTCCGCCGACCCGCTGTTTGCCGCGGCGGCTGGCGGCGTGCCGGGGCTGGTGGACGCGTGGGAGGCAGCGCTGGCCTTCTCCTTCCAGCTTTTCTTCGACTTCTCCGCCTACACCGAGATGGCGCTGGGCATTTCGCTGCTGTTCGGCATCCGCCTGCCGGCCAATTTCGACGCGCCCTACCGCGCCACCTCGCTGCGCGATTTCTGGCGGCGCTGGCACATGACGCTGTCGCGCTGGATCCGCGACTACGTCTACATCCCGCTGGGCGGCAGCCGGCAGGGCTTCGCCGCCTACGCGCTGACCACGCTGGTCACCATGGGTCTGTGCGGGTTGTGGCACGGCGCCGCCTGGACCTTTGTCGCCTGGGGGCTGATGCACGGCGCCGGGCTGGTGGTCTGCCACGCGTGGCAGGGGTTGCGCCGGCCGCTCCCCGTGCCGGCGGCGTGGCTGCTGACCATGCTGTTCGTGGTGGTCGGCTGGGTGCTGTTCCGCGCGCCGGACTTCACCACGACCTGGAACGTGCTGGCCGGGATGGCCGGCGCCGGGGGCATGGACGGCAGTCTGGCGCGGCCCTGGACCATGGCGGCCGCCGCGGCGGTGGCGCTGCTCGGCCCGACCAGCCTGGAGTTCGTCGACCGCCACCTGCCGGCGCGCCGTCCGGTGGCGGCGGCCTTCGCGGTGCTGGCGGTGGTCTGCATCCTGGAGGTCGGCAAGGGCCAGCCGGTCAGCTTCATCTACTTCCAGTTCTGAGGGGGAACGGGCATGCGCAATCCCCCAACCTGGAGCGGGGCCTGGAGCGGGTACGTCAAAACGCTGGCGGCGACGGCGGTGGGCCTCGTCGGCGCGCTGATGCTGTTCGTGCTGGTGATGGACCCCTACCGCAACGTGCCGTTCTCGCCGCCGATTGAACGGCCGCTGATGGACGACAACCAGCGATTCCTGTTTCCGGGGGTCGTGCGGTCCGGCCGGTTCGACAGCGCGGTGTTCGGAACCTCCACCGGGCGGCTGCTGCAGCCGGCCCACCTCGACGGCCTGCTGGGCGGGCGGTTCGCGAACCTCTCCATGAACAGCGCCATGGCGTGGGAGCAGTACAAGCTCGCCGACCTGTTCCTGCGCACCGTGCCGGCGCCGCGCACGGTGGTCTTCACCCTCGACAGCGTCTGGTGCGACGCCAGGGCCGACGTCGAGCGCACCACCTTCCGGCCGTTCCCACCGTGGATGTACGACGACGATCGGTGGAACGACCTCGCCTATCTGCTGAACGGCAAGACGCTGGAAATTGCCTGGCGCCTGGCCGAGTACCACCTCGGCCTGCGCAAGCCGCGGCTCGGCGGCGACGGCTACGAGCGGTTCGTTCCGCCCGACGAACGGTGGGACCGCGCCAAGGTCGAGGCGGCGATCTACGGCGGGCCGAAGCGCGCCATCCTGCCGCAGGAACCGCCCTACGTGCCCGGCGAGGCGGAGCGGCAGGGCTGGCGCTACCCGGCGCTCGACTGGCTGGCGGAACTGCTGGCGCGCCTGCCCGCGGAGACGCGGCCGGTGCTGGCCTTCATGCCCGTGCATGTGTGGGCGCAGCCGCAGCCCGGCTCGCGCAACGAGGCCTACGAGCGCGGCTGCAAGGACCGCATCGCCCGCCTGGGCGCCGAGGCCGGCGCCTACGTGGTGGATTTCCGCATCCCGTCGCGCGTCACCGCCGACGACGCCAATTACTGGGACCACCTCCACTACCGCGTCGGCATCGCCGACTGGATCGAGGAAACCCTGGCGTCGGTGCTGCGGGGCCAGGGCGAGGCGCCAGACGGCGCGTGGCGGCTGCTGGCCGCGCCCCCGGCCGGATCGCCGCGACGGGCGCCGGTTTCCTAAAATCCTTGCGGCATCGGCCTGTACCGAAGGTATAGTTCTTCCCCGACGGGAGGCGGCCATGAAGCGAAGGACCGGAACTGACGCGGCGGTGACCCGCCGGCGCGTTCTGACAGGGCTGGCTCACGGGCTGGGCGGTGCGGCGCTGCTGCGCGCCTCACCGTTGCACGCACAGGCGGCCGGCACCCCCGTCCCCGACACGCCGCTGGGCGTGGGATTCCTCTACGACGGCCCACGCGCCGACTTCGGCAACACGCAGGCGCACGCCGACGCGGCCCGTGCCGTCGCCACGCTGCCGGGCATCCGTGTCGAGGAGATCGAGAGCGACGCCGACCGCCAGCCGGCCGCCGCCGAGGAGCTGGCGGGGGCACGCGGCTGCCGGGTCATCTTCGTCACCGCGCCGGGGGAGTCCGTGCCGGCGCTGCTGGCCCAGGCCGACGCGTACCGCGACACGGTGTTCCTGCTGTGCGGCGGCACCTTCGCCAGCCTGCGGCTGCCGGACAACGTCGGCGTCTACGACGCCTACATCGACGAGGGGCAGCACATCGCCGGCATCGTCGCCGGCTACGCGTCGCGCACGAAGCGGGTGGGGCTGGTGGCGGCCGAATCGTCGCCGCGGGTGCTGCGCTGCGTGAACGCCTTCGCGCTGGGGGTGCGG
>JAEYOB010000264.1 GCA_023412175.1 Pseudomonadota bacterium
GTCAGCAGCCACCAGCAGGTCCAGGCGCCGATCAGCAGGAATTCGCCCTGCGCGAAGTTGACGATGCGGCTGGCCTTGTAGATCAGCACGAACGACATGGCGACGACGCCGTACAGCGCGCCGACGATCAGGCCGTTGATGAGCAGTTGGAGCAGAAGCTGCATTCTTTGTTTCCTCCCCGTCCGCTCAGGCCGCCACGGTGGCCGGTTTGCGGCTCGGCGTCTGGATGCCGAGGTCCACGACCTTCAGCACGGTGCGGATGCGCTGCTTGGTGCCGTCCTGGAAGCTGATGGTGGTGTCGACGTCGATGGCCTTCTGGTCGGTGTACACCGCGTCGATGATCGTGCCGTACTTGTCGGCGATGACGTTGCGCCGGACCTTGCGGGTGCGCGTCAGTTCGCCGTCGTCGGCGTCCAGCTCCTTGTAGAGCAGCAGGAACTTGGAGACCCGCTGGTGCTCCGGCAGGCCGGCGTTGACCTTCTCCACCTCCGCCTTCAGCAGCTCGTACACCTCGGGCTTCGACGACAGGTCGGAGTAGGTGGTGAAGGCGATGCGGTTCTTCTCCGCCCACTTCGACACGATGGAGAAGCGGATGCAGATCATCGCCGCGAGGTAGTCGCGCTTGTCGCCGAGGATCACCGCTTCCGCCACGTAAGGGCTGAACTTCAGCTTGTTCTCCAGGTACTGCGGGCTGAAGCGGTCGCCGCGGGCGGTGGTCGCGATGTCCTTGATGCGGTCGATGATGACCAGATGCCCCTTCTTGTCGAAGTAGCCGGCGTCGCCGGTGTGCATCCAGCCGTCGCGCACGTCGGCGACGGTCGCCGCCTCGTTGCGGTAGTAGCCGGCGAACATGTTCGGGTGCCGGGTGACGACCTCGCCCATGCCGTTCTGGTCGGGGTCGATGACCTTGACCTCGATGCCGTCGTCGAACGGCACGCCCACCGTGTCGAAGTCCACGTCGGTGCCGCGGTGCACGGTGTAGGCGCCCATGGTCTCGGTCTGGCCGTAGATCTGCCGCAGCGGGACGCCCAGCGCCTGGAAGAACTTGAAGGTGTCCGGCCCCAGCGCCGCGCCGCCGGTGGCGGCCGAGGTCAGGTTGGTGAAGCCCAGCCGGTCGCGCAGCGCGCGGAACAGGATCTGATCCGCCAGCCAGGACCGCTTGCCCTGGGCCAGCGCCTCCAGGCCCAGCTTCATGCCGAGGTCGAACATCTTCTGCTTGAAGGGCGCGGCGTCCATGACGCGGGCACGCACGTCGGCGGCGATCTGCTCCCACAGGCGCGGGGCGAACAGCACGAAGCTCGGGCCCACCTCGCGGAAGTCGTGCATCATCGTCTCGGCTTCCTCGACGAAGTTGACGCGCATGCGCGACACCATCGCCATGCCGACCGCGTAGACCTGCTCCATGATCCACGACAGCGGCAGCACCGAGACGTACTCGTCCTCCGGCCCCTTCGGGTCGGCCGACAGGTAGCTGGCGCAGTGCCGGATCAGCCGCCCGGCGGGCAGCATCGCCAGCTTCGGGTTCGACGTGGTGCCGGACGTGGTGCACAGCACCGCGATGTCCTCGCCCTTGCCCGCCGCCACCAGCCGGTCGTAGAGGTCCGGCTCGCGCTTCAGCAGCTCGTTGCCCATGGCCACCAGATCGGTGGCGGGCATCAGGCGCGGGTCCTGGTACTTGCGCATGCCGCGCGGGTCGGAATAGACGATGTGGCGGACGGTGTGGATGCGCTCGCCGAGGTTCAGCAGCTTGTCGACCTGCTCCTCGTCCTCGGCGAAGACGACCTTCACGTCGGCGTAGGTGATGAGGTAGGCGACCTCCTCGTCCAGCGCGTCGCGGTAGATGCCCAGGCTCATGGCCTGCGCGGCGTGGGCGGCGATCTCGCCCATCACCCAGTCCGGCCGGTTGTCGCCGATCAGGCCGACCACGTCGCCCTGGCCGACGCCGAGCTGGCGCAGACCGAGCGCGAAGGCGCGCACGCGCTCGTGCATCTGCGCCCAGGTGATCGGGTGCCAGATGCCGAAGTCCTTCTCGCGCATCGCCACTTCGCCGCCGTGGTCGCGTGCGTGCAGCGTCAGCAGCTTGGGCAACGTGTCGTGGATGGTGAGATCGGGAAGCGGATGGCTGGTCATCACGCGACCTCCTCCTGCGCTGTGTCCTCTTCTTCCTCCTCGCCGAGGTAGGCCTGCTTGACGCGCGGGTCGGCCAGCACCTCCTCCGGCGTGCCCTCGGCGATCTTCTTGCCGAACTCCAGCACCATCACGCGGTGCGAGATGTCCATGACCACGCCCATGTCGTGCTCGATCATGACCACCGTCATTCCCCACTCCTCGTTGAGGTCGACGATGTAGCGGGCCATGTCCTCCTTCTCTTCGAGGTTCATGCCGGCCATCGGCTCGTCGAGGAGGATGAGGTCGGGCTTGAGCGCCACCGCGCGCGCCAGTTCGACGCGCTTGCGCAGCCCGTAGGACAGCGTGCCGGCGGTCGCCTTGCGGACGTGCTGGATCTCCAGGAAGTCGATGATCTCCTCGACCTCGCGGCGGTGCGCCAGCTCCTCCTTGCGCGCACCGGTGAACCAGTACAGCGCGCCGGTGAGGAAGTTGTTCTTCAGCAGGTGGTGGCGGCCGACCATGATGTTGTCGAGCACTGTCATGTGCCCGAACAGCGCCAGGTTCTGGAAGGTGCGGCCGATGCCCAGCGACGCCCGGTGGTTCGGCGTCATGCCGGTGATGTCGCGGCCCTGGAAGTAGACGCGCCCGCTGGTCGGGCGGTAGCGGCCGGAGATGCAGTTGACCATCGAGGTCTTGCCGGCGCCGTTCGGGCCGATGATCGAGAACAGCTCGCCCTTCTCGATGCGGAAGCTGACGTCGGTCAGCGCCCGCACGCCGCCGAACTGCAGCGAGACGTCGCGGGCTTCGAACATGGCCGTGTTGGGGGCGTTCATGACCGCCTCCGGTTCGGAACGGCGGAGCGGTGGGTGCGCGGCAACGGGCGCGGCTGGGGCGCACCGGTCGCGTCGGGACTGAGGGCGTCGGAACTGTGCAACGTGTTTCTCCCCGAACGGCGCCTGACTTTGTTTTGTGGTCCGATCGGCCGGCGGTCGGTGATCGGGCAGGCGCTTCATCTTCTTGGTCGCGAGCGACAATACACGATCCGTACGGTACCGTACAGTGCCACGTTTCCAATCAATCGTCGCAGCCTGCGAAGCATTCTCGCAGCGATAAACTTCCGTCGGCCCGACGGGTATGAAGCGGGGATTCGTGATGCCGGATGTGCAACGTCATGTGCATACCTCCGAACTCGGCTGCCTTTGAACCGGACCACGTCGGGCGGCCACGGATGCAGCTTCTCGGCGGAACCGTTCATCGAACGGCGGATCCGCTGTTTAAATTATCATAGGTTTCAACTGTATCCGTTAGCAACCGAAATCACCTCGAGGCCCTGCGGCGCACGGCCGCGCCTGTCGGACGCCCGAGTCCCGGCGTTCGGCCATGCCCAATTCGGGCCAAGCGCAACCCGGACCGGACCAACTTGGGCTGGGCTCAACAATGTCACCGTTAACGGATCATTAACCATAGCTAACCGGACGTTAATCGGCTTAGATGAGGTCACCGATTGTTGGAGGAAGCCATGGCCGAGATCCTGTCGTTCCAAGACGCCCGCCGCGCCGCGAGCCTGGCCGCCGACCGTGCCGAAGCGCTCTCCTACGTCGAGCGCATGACCGCCTTCCATGCCGAGATGCAGCGCCTGACCGAGTGCTTCGACATCCTCGGCCACGCCGGGACCCCGGACGACGGCCTGACCGAAGCGGAAATCCTCTATCACCCGGCGCTGCTCCGCGCCTAACAGGACGCGGAAAAAGGGCTGTGCGGCGACGGGTTGTCGTGATTCTCTCTCCTGGCACAGGACGCGGACTGAGAGGGAAGGATGCGGGGCTCGGACGAACGCAGCGAGGGTCTGTTCAGCTACGTGA
>JAEYOB010000302.1 GCA_023412175.1 Pseudomonadota bacterium
CCCCTCCCCTGCGCAGCGGGGGAGGGGCAGGGGTGGGGGCTCGTGTCCCCGTCGCAGGCGCGTCTCGGCTCATCACCCCGGCACCATACACAACGCCGGCAATCGGGGATTTGACCTCCCTCAATCCCGCGCTGGCCTCAATCCCCCGCCGGCATCGGCGCCGCGTGCGGCACCGCCTTTGGCGCGGCATGGGGCGTCCCGTGCGCGTGCATCACCGGCAGGATGCGGGCGAGCACGATGAAGGCCAGCACCTCGAAGGCGATCATGCCGATGGTCACCATCAGCTCCGGCACCGAGGGGAAATAGTGGAACTCGTCGCCGTTCGGCGTCATCGCCACCAGGAAGCCGTCCACGCGGTACAGCGACGCCGCCAGCAGCATGCTGACCGAGCCGGCGAACAGCACCCGCGGGCTCTCGCGCCAGTCGTCCCGGCTGAACAGCAGGATGGGCAGGGCGAACAGCGCGATCTCCAACCAGAACATGCGGGCCAGGAAATCGCCCTGGAACAGCGCCGGGATCTGCCCGCGCCATGCCAGATCGCCGAAGCGCAGCGCCAGATAGACCGCCAGGACGCCGGCCAGCACCACCGCCAGCTTCTTCAGCATCGGGGTCTCGCGCGGGCGGCGGAAGCCGTCGGCCGACAGCGTCGCCTCGAACATGACGACGGCGAAGCCCATGGAGATGGCCGACAGCAGGAACAGCGCGGGCAGCAGGATGGTGTGCCAGCGCGGGTCCACCTTGGAGCCCATGACGATCAGCAGCGAACCCAGCGACGACTGGTGCATCATCGGGAACAGGCAGCCCAGCGCCACCAGCACCCACATGATCTTGTTCACCCGGCGCGCAGCGTTCTTCCAGCCGAAGCGCTCGAACATGGTCGGCGAGAACTCGAACCACAGCACGTGGATGTACAGCGCGATGCAGACCGCGACCTCGAACATCACCGAGTTCGGGTTGGCGTAGCCCGGCCACAGGATGTGCCAGAAGTTCCACCAGCGCCCGAGGTCCACCATGACCGCCATGCCGCCCAGCGTGTAGCCGAACACCGAGGCGAGCAGGGCGGGGCGCACCAGTGGGTGGTACTCGCCCTTGTTGAACACGTACACCAGCAGCGCCAGCGCGTAGCCGCCGCAGGCCAGCCCGGTGCCGATCACCACGTCGTAGACGACCCAGATGCCCCAGCTGTAGCCGTCGTTCAGGTTGGTCACCGCGCCGAACGGGGTCTGTGCGCCGATGCCGTAAAGGAAGCGGACCAGGATGAAGTACCCGGCGATGGCGACCAGCGCCGCCAGGAACACGGTCACCGGGGTGACCAGCTTGCCGCCGGCGGATTCATAGCGGTCGTGAGCGTTACTCATCGGTGTTCTCCTCGCCGCCCTTCTTGCGCGAGCTGCGGTAGGTCGCGGCCAGCAGGCCGCCGAGCACCACCGCCGGTGCGATCAGCCCGTCGTACAGCGTGTGCTGCACCGTTTCCGACATCGAGGCGTAGGAGCGCTCCGGCAGCTTCGGCATGCCCAGCTTCTCGAAGGGCACGCCGGACAGCATCAGCATCTGCGTGCCGCCGCCTTCCTTCTCGCCGTAGATGTGGTCGACGTACTTGGCGACCGGCTTTTCCTTGGTCTGGTCGCCGGTCTCGGTGGAGCGGCGCGGGAACTTGGCGACCGTGCCCGGCTCCATGGCCTGCCGGCGCTTCGCCTCCTCCAGCAACTTGGTGACCGGGCCGAACAGCGTGGCGCCGGTCGGGCAGGCGTCGGCGCAGGCCGAGAAGCGGCCCTCCTTCCACAGGTGGTTGCAGAGCTGGCACTTGTGGATCTCGGGCACCGCCTTGTCGTAATCGAACTTCGGGATGCCGAAGGGGCAGGCCATCACGCAGTAGCGGCAGCCGATGCAGGCGTCGGGGTTGTAGCTGACGACGCCGGTCTTCGGGTCCTTGGTCATGGCGGTGACCGGGCAGGCGGAGACGCAGCCCGGATCGACGCAATGCATGCACGAGCGCTTGATGAAGGAGAAGCCGTCCTTCTCGACGTCCTTCGTCTTGGCCTCGCCCTCCTTGTACATCTTGATGATGTTGAAGTTGGTGGGCGACAGCGCCTCGGACGGGTCTTCGAAGGCGCGCTCCATGGGCACCTGGATCGGCAGGCCGTTGGCCTCCTTGCAGGCGACCACGCAGGCCTTGCAGCCGACGCACATGGTGGCGTCGAACAGCAGGCCGACGGCCTCGGGCGGCAGTTCCTTGTTGCCGCGCGCCTCGGCGGGGGCGGGCGCCGTGACGGATGCCGCCGCGGCGGTGCAGCCGGCGGCGGCGCCGCGCAGGAAATTGCGTCTGCTGACGGTCATCTTTTTCAGTCCCCGTGCCCGACGGCGTGGTCCAGGGCAGGATGGTGGTGGTCCGCCGGGTCCGCCTTGCCCAGGCGGAACAGCAGGCGTGCGACGATCAGCAGGCCGAGCGCGGCGAAGAACCCGAGCACGGCGAGCGCGCCGGTCTCCGGCCCGGTGCCGACGCTGACCAGCGGCGCCGACATGGTGGAGTGCACCGGCATCCAGAAGCCGACGGCCTTCTCGCTGCACGGCTTGTTGTCGGCGCAGGCCGGGCTCTGCGTCTGAATCAGGTAGTTTTGCGTGACGCCGGAGCTGGACGGGCGGCCGGTCTCGCCGCCCTTCACCGCCGACCAGAAGTCGGAAACGGTGGTGCGGCCGACCTCGCTGAAGGGCTTGACGCCGACCTCCTGCGCCGCCACCGGGGCGGAGAGCAGGAGGAGGACGGGGATCAGGAACTTTGTGTGCATACGCTTACAC
>JAEYOB010000379.1 GCA_023412175.1 Pseudomonadota bacterium
CGGCCGCCGCGGCGACCGCGACGTTCCCGACGAGTCGCTGATGCTGACCGGCGACGAGAACATCATCGACATCGACTACACGGTGTTCTGGGTCATCAAGGACGCCGGCCAGTACCTCTTCAAGATCCGCGACCCCGAGGGCACGGTGAAGAAGGCGGCCGAGAGCGCGATGCGCGAGGTCATCGGCCGCACCGAGCTGCAGCCGGCGCTGACCGAGGCGCGCGCGCAGATCGAAGCCGCGACCAAGCAGCTCCTCCAGGCGATGCTGGACGAGTTCGAGTCCGGCATCTCGATCACCCAGATCCAGTTGCAGAAGGCCGACCCGCCGTCGCCGGTCATCGACGCCTTCAACGACGTGCAGCGCGCCCGCGCCGACCGCGAACGCCTGCGCAACGAGGCCGAGGCCTACCGCAACGACGTCATTCCGCGTGCCCGAGGCGAGGCCGAGCGCCTGATCCAGGAGGCATCCGCCTACCGCGAGCAGGTCATCAACTTGGCCCAGGGTGACGCCGAGCGCTTCAGCAAGATCTACCAGGCCTACAGCATGTCGAAGGAGGTTCTCGCCAAGCGCATGTACCTGGAGACCATGGAGGAGGTCCTGAGCGGCGCCCACAAGGTCATCATCGACGGCAACGCCGGCGGTGGACAGGGGGTGGTGCCCTACCTGCCGCTCGACAAGCTCCAGCCGCCGGTGGCGGCTCCCGCGGCGGCCAAGGCCGGCCAGCAGCGTACGCAGTGAGGTGACGCCATGAACCGAATCCTCATGATCGCCGGCGTCGCGCTGGTCGCCGTCGCCATCCTGGCGTCGGCCTCGCTGTTCACCGTCACGCAGGCCCAGCAGGCGCTGGTCGTCCAGCTCGGCGCCATCAAGCGCGTGATCCAGGAACCCGGCCTGAAGGCCAAGATCCCCTTCATCGAGGACGTGGTCTACATCGACCGCCGCGTGCTCGACCTCGACCCGCCGGTCGAGCAGGTGATCCTCGCCGACCAGAAGCGCCTGGACGTCGATGCCTTCGCCCGCTACCGCATCATCGACCCGGTCCGCTTCTTCCAGTCGCTGCGCACCGAGCAGGCGGCGAACGCCCAGATGGGCAGCGTCGTGAACTCGGCCATGCGCCGCGTGCTCGGCAGCGTGACCCTGCTGGCCATCCTGTCGGAAGAGCGCGCCCGGGTGATGAACGAGATCCGCGACCAGGTGAACCAGGAAGCCAAGGGCCGCGGCATCGAGATCGTCGACGTCCGCATCCGCCGCGCCGACCTGCCGGAGGAGACCAGCCAGGCGATCTCCGCCCGCATGCGTTCCGAACGCGAACGCGAGGCGGCCGAGGCCCGCGCCCAGGGTCAGGAGCAGTCGCAGCAGATCAAGGCCCGCGCCGAGCGCGAACGCACGGTCATCCTGGCCGAAGCGCAGCGCGACGCGCAGATCCAGCGCGGTGAGGGCGACAACCAGGCGCTGAAGACGATCGCCGACGCGACCTCGTCCGATCCGCAGTTCTACGCCTTCTACCGTTCGCTGGAATCGTACCGGAAGTCGCTGAACAAGGACGACACCACGCTGGTGCTGTCGCCCACCGGCGAGTTCTTCCGCTACTTCAACGACGCCAGCGGGGGGCTGTCCACGGCTCCCAGCACGGCGCCCGCGCCGGTCCACCAGACCGCGCAGTAACGCGGCGGGCCCCCATCCCAAACCTTTCCTGCGACGCGGGGGAGGAGTAAGGGGTGGGGGCCCGTTTCCCGACTCGAAGACTTTCCATGGACGACCTTCTCACCGCGCTCGCCCTGGTCCTGGTGATCGAGGGCGTGTTGTACGCCCTGTTCCCGGCCGGCATGCGGCGCATGATCGAACAGGCGCTCGCCATTCCGGAGCCGCAGATGCGCGCCGCCGGTCTTGCCGCCGCGGTGCTCGGAGTCGGTCTCGTCTGGCTCCTGCGGGCCTCTTGAGCGGTTGCGAAACGCCTTTTTTCCACCATACTCGTCTTCACATACTCACCGACCGGACTTTCGGTGGAAGTCCGTGTGCTCGCTTGAAGCGCTTTCACACACGGATTACATCCGCCAGTCAGGACGAGTGTGAACCGACGCTCGGGAGCGCTTTCGCAACATTTGGCGACCCGAAGGCGCGGACGTTCGTGGCAGGGAGATCACCCCAGTGAACCGAGACAACGATAATTCCAACACTCTGGCGGCCCGTCGCGGCCTGCTCGGCCGGCTGGCCGGGTTGCCGGTGATCGCCGCGCTCGCCTGTGCGCTGACGTTCACGGCCGTCGGCGGTCCGGCGGCGGCGCAGCCCCGTCAGGGCGGACCGGTCAACGGCTTCGCCGATCTGGCGGAGAAGCTCCTGCCCGCCGTCGTCAACATCTCCACCAGCCAGGCCGCCCCGCAGCGCGCCGAGCGCGGCGCCCGGCCGGACCGTCCCGAGGGGTCGCGGCCGGAGATCCCGCAGTTCCCGCCGGGTTCGCCGTTCGAGGAGTTCTTCAAGGACTTCTTCGACCGCCACGGCCAGCAGCCGGACGCGCCGCAGCGCAAGGCCACCTCGCTGGGCTCGGGCTTCGTCATCGACGCCAAGAACGGCTACGTGGTCACCAACAACCACGTCGTCCAGGACGCCGACGAGATCACCGTCATCCTCCAGGACGACACCAACATCAAGGCCGAGGTGGTCGGCCGCGACGCCAAGACCGATCTGGCGCTCCTGAAGATCAAGACGCAGCACCCGCTGGTCGCGGTGCCGTTCGGCGACAGCGACGCCATGCGCGTCGGCGACTGGGTGGTCGCCATCGGCAACCCGTTCGGCCTGGGCGGCTCGGTGACCGCCGGCATCGTCTCGGCCCGCGCCCGCGACATCAACGCCGGCCCCTACGACGACTTCATCCAGACCGACGCCGCCATCAACCGCGGCAATTCGGGCGGCCCGATGTTCAACCTGAACGGCGAGGTGATCGGCATCAACACCGCCATCTTCTCCCCGTCGGGCGGTTCGGTGGGCATCGGCTTCGCCATTCCGTCCAACATCGCCAAGACGGTCATCGCCCAGCTCAAGGAGTTCGGCCGCACCAAGCGCGGCTGGCTCGGCGTGCGCATCCAGGGCGTGACGCCGGAGATCGCCGAGAGCCTCGGCCTGCCGAACGGCGGCAAGGGCGCGCTGGTCGCCTCGGTGACGCCGAACGGCCCGGCCGCCAAGGCCGGCATCCAGGCCGGCGACGTGGTCACCAAGTTCGACGGCAAGGACATCAACGAGATGCGCCGCCTGCCGCGCGTCGTCGCCGAGACCCCCATCGAGAAGTCGGTGCCGATCGAGGTGTGGCGCAAGGGCAAGGCGACCACCCTTCAGGTCAAGGTCGGCGAGCTGGAGGCGGCCGAGGAATCCGGCCTGCTCGCCAACGTGCCGGAGGAGGCCGAGAAGCCCAAGGGCGCGCCACCCAAGGCCACCGAGGCGCTGGGCCTGAAGCTGACCGGCATCACGCCGGAGGTCCGCCAGCAGTTCGAGCTGAAGCCGGACATGAAGGGTGTGGTGGTCGCCGAGGTGGCGAACGGCACCCCGGCGGCGGAGAAGGGCGTGCGCCCCGGCGACGTGATCGTCGAGGTCGGGCAGGAGGAGGTGAAGGCTCCCGCCGACGTCACCGCCAAGGTCCAGAAGGCGCGCGAGCAGGGCAAGAAGTCGATTCTGCTGCTGATCGAGCGCCAGGGCGACCTGCGCTTCGTGGCCCTGCCGCTCGGCCAGGGCTGATCGGGGTTCGAGGAACGACGGCACCGGCGGGCGACCGCCGGTGCCTTTTTGTTTCGACCCCTCTCCCGCCCCGCGAGAGGGATTTAAGAGCTTTCCCATGGACGATCCCCTGCTTGAAGCCCGCGCCCTGCTCGCCGCGGGGCGGTTCGACGCGGCGCTGAAGCGGCTGGCTCCGTTGAGCGATGCCGGGGTGCCGGGCGCCGGCGTGCTGCTGGGCGCCGCCTACGCCGCCCGCCGCGATCCCGCCCGCGC
>JAEYOB010000412.1 GCA_023412175.1 Pseudomonadota bacterium
CTCCGTCGCCATGACCGGCGACGGCGTCAACGACGCACCGGCGCTCAAGCGTGCCGACGTCGGCGTCGCCATGGGCCGCAACGGCACCGAGGCCGCCAAGGAGGCCGCCAGCATGGTGCTGGCCGACGACAATTTCGCCTCCATCGTCCACGCCGTCGAGGAGGGGCGCACCGTCTACGACAATTTGCGCAAGACCATCCTGTTCATGCTGCCGACCAACGGCGCGCAGGCGCTGGTCATCCTGGCGGCGGTGCTCGCCGGTTCGACCCTGCCGATCACCGCGGTGCAGATCCTCTGGGTCAACATGGTGACGGCGGTGACGCTCGGGCTGGCGCTCGCCTTCGAACGGCCCGAGCCCGGCGTCATGGCCCGCCCACCCCGCCCGCAGGACGAACCCATCCTGGCGCGCTTCATGGTGGTCCGCATGCTGCTGGTGATGGCACTGCTGGTGGCGTCGAGCTTCGGCTTCTTCCACCTCCACCTGATGTGGGGCGAGCCGATCGAGGTGGCGCGCACCGTGGCGGTCAACGCGCTGGTGGTCGGCGAGATCTTCTTCCTGCTGAACGCCCGCGCCATCCTGGCGCCGGTGCTGAACCCGGACGGCCTGTTCGGCAGCCGCCCGGTGTGGCTGTCCATCGGCCTGATGGTCCTCTTCCAGGCGGCCTTCACCTACGCGCCGCCGATGCAGGCCCTCTTCGGCACCGCGGCCATCGGCTGGTCCGAATGGGCCGCCATGGCCGCGGTGGGCGTCGTCGTCTTCCTGGCGGTGGAGGCCGAGAAGGCGTGGACGCGGCGGCGCCAGCATCCCTCTCCCCACCGGGAAGAGGGGGCTTAGAACGGCTTCACGATCACGAAGATGACGATGCCGATCATCAGCAGCGTCGGCACCTCGTTCCACATGCGGAAGAAGCGCTGCGGACGGGTGTTGCGGCCGGCCTCGAAGTCCTTGCGCCAGCGCGCCATCAGCATGTGCACCGCCGTCAGCCCGACGACGAACAGCAGCTTGGCGTGCAGCCAGCCGCCCTGACGGAACAGCGTCGGGTCTATGGCGATCATGCTGATGCCGAACACCCACGCCGCGATCATCGCCGGGTTCATGATGGCGCGCAGCAGCCGGCGCTCCATGACCTTGAACGTCTCCGACGCCTCCGACCCCGGCGCCGCCTGGGTGTGGTAGACGAACAGCCGCGGCAGATACAGCAGGCCCGCCATCCAGGCGATGATGCTGATGACGTGCAGCGCCTTGACCCAGAGATATAACACCGGCTCTCCCCTTCCCTCGCGAAGCTGCAGCTTAAGTAGTGCGTTGCGGGCAGCCGGGGAAGCCCGAAGGGCACAGCCGCCCCTCGGTCTGCGAGCACATGAAGCGGTCGCAGCCGATGGACTGGCGCACCAGCCGGGCCAGGCCTTCGATGAACTTCGGCGAGGCGCCCACTGTCGGCACGCGGGCGAAGTGCGGCACGCCCTCGTGCTGCGCCAGGTGACGGTACTCGATCTCGATCTCCACCAGCGTTTCGGAATGCTCCGACACGAAGGCCATGGGAACGACCAGGATCGGCACCTTGTCCTGCCCGGCGCGCCGGATCTCGGCGTCGGTGGACGGGCCGATCCATTCCAGCGGCCCTACACGGCTCTGGTAGCAGTTCACCCAGTCCAGCCCCGGAATGTCCAGGGCGGCGGCGATGGCCTCGGCGGTGCGTTCGCACTGCCACTGGTACGGGTCGCCGCCAGCGATCACCCGCTTCGGCAGCCCGTGCGCCGAGAACAGCACCCGCGGCGTGCCGTGCCTGGAAGCCTCCTCGTAGGCCGGGCGGATCAGGTCGGCCGAGGCGGCGATGAAGCCCGGCTCGGTCGGGTAGCAGCACACCACCCGCGTCTCGGCCTTCAGCCCCACCGTCTCCGCCGCCTCGCGCCAGACGCGCAGGCTCGACGCGCTCGTGGTGGTGGACCATTGCGGGTAGAGCGGCAGCAGGATCACCAGATCGGGCGCGAACTCCTTCACCGCCGCGGCGGTCTCGGTGCTCATGGGGTGCCAGTAGCGCATGGCGATGAAGCTGCGCACCTCGCCCCCGCCTTCGGCGTTCAGCACCGCGTCGAGCGCAGCGGCCTGCGCCTGCGTGTTCTCCAGCAGGGGCGACTTGCCGCCGATCATCCCGTAGATCTCGCGCGCCGGCTTCTCGCGCCGCATCGCGATGAAGCTCGCCAGCAGGAAGCGCAGCGGCGTCGGCAACCCGATGATGGACGGGTCGTAGAACAGGTTGAACAGGAACGGCCGGATGGCGTCGGGCGCGTCGGGGCCGCCGAGGTTAAAGAGGACGACGGCGATCCGTTTCGGGACGGTACGTTGGGGCATGGGCATGGTCGGCATCGCGGGATGAACTGGAGCGTGGCGGTGCCGTGTCCAGCCGTCGGTGGCAGATTCCACCCTCCCGCCCCACAAGGAGCGGGAGGGTGAGGGTTCCTATCCGCGCTCCGGCCAAGCCTTGAGCTGCCGGGACAGCGCGGCGACGTGCTCAGGCGGGGTCTGCTGGGTGATCCCGTGGCCGAGGTTGAAGACGAACGGCCGGCCGGTCAGCGCTTCCAGGATCTCGTCCACCGCCTTGCGCTGGGCCTCGCCGCCCGCCACCAGCAGGATCGGGTCGAGGTTGCCCTGCACCGGCAGGCGCGTCTGCAGGTTCTGTGCCGCCCACTGCGGCGGCACCGTGGTGTCGAGGCCGATGGCGTCCACGCCGCTCTGGCTCGCGTACTCCTCGTACATGAAGCCGGCGCCGCGCGGGAAACCGATCACCGGGGTGTTCGGGTGCTTAGCCTTGATCCTGGCGACGATGCGCCGCGTCGGCTCGATGACGTAGCGGCGGAAGGCGTTCACCGGCAGCACGCCGGCCCAGCTGTCGAACAGCTGCACCGTCTCGGCGCCGGCGTCGATCTGGGCGATCAGGTAGTCGGCGGTCACATCGACGAGCAGATCGATCAGCGCGTCGAAGCCGGCCGGGTCGCTGTAGGCCCACTTCTTGATATGGCCGAAGTCCTTCGAGCCCCCACCCTCCACCATGTAGGTGGCGACGGTCCAGGGCGAGCCGGCAAAGCCGATCAGCGTCACCTCCGGCGGCAGTGCCTTGGACAGGCGGCGCACCGTCTCGTAGACCGGTCCCAGCCGGTCATGGAAATTCGCCTTGGACAGGCGCTTCAGCCCCTGGACGTCGCGCACGGGGTCGAGCTTCGGCCCCTCGCCTTCCAGATAGTCCAGCGGCTGGCCGAGCGCGTGCGGCACCACGAGGATGTCGGAGAACAGGATCGCCGCGTCCATGCCGTAGCGGCGGATCGGCTGCAGCGTCACCTCGGTGGCGAATTCCGGGTTGTAGCACAGGTCGAGGAACGACCCCGCCTTGGCGCGCAGTTCCCGGTACTCGGGAAGGTATCGGCCGGCCTGGCGCATCAGCCAGAACGGCGGCGATTGGCAGGTCTCGCCCTTGAGAGTGGCGAGCATGGGCTTACGAACGTCCGGCACCGGTAGCTATCCCTTCGCGAAGAGGGTCATCAGGCTTCACCTCTATCTCACTATGATTCTTATTGAAAGAGAATGGAGGTGGGTGTGGGTGCCTGTGGATAACGGTAATCCCGGCTTTGCCCGGAATCATCCACAGGCCCGGAAGGCTGGAAATGGACCTGGGGACCATGGTGTGGACGACTCCGGGACGACTCCGCGTCCATGCCCGGAAACGCTGGCACTGGAACCGTGGGAGTCCTGGGGATAAACTGTCTCTCCGGTGCCGGCTGTTCCCGTGTTCCGAACCGGTCGGCCGTATTGTTCCTCTGGGTGCCGAACAGGGGGCCGGGAGTCCCGCACCGGGTATGAAATGGCCTTCGTATCGCGTGTCCACAGGTTGAAGGCCAGTTCTCCACAGAATGTTGGGGATGATGAGAGAATTCCACCTACACCTGGTTTCCGACGCGACCGGTGAGACGATCAACAGCGTGGCACGCGCCTGCGTGATCCAGTTCGACCAGGTGCGGCCCATCGAGCACTTCTGGAACTTGGTCCGCACCGAGCGCCAGTTGGAGCTGGTCCTCGACGCGATCCGCTCCAACCCTGGCCTGGTCATGTTCACGCTGGTGGACGAGGGGTTGCGCCGGAAGCTGCAGGACTTCTGCCGCGAGATGCAGGTGCCCTGCATCCCCGTGCTCGATCCGCTGATCAACGCGCTGGCCGCCTATCTCGGCCTGGAGTCGCAGCGCCAACCCGGCCGCCAGCACGCGCTGGACGCCGAGTATTTCGGGCGCATGGACGCCATGGACTTCGCGCTGTCGCACGACGACGGCCAGTCCGGCTGGGACCTGCACGAGGCCGACGTGGTGCTGCTCGGCGTGTCGCGCACCTCGAAGACGCCGACCTGCATCTATCTGGCGAACCGCGGCGTCAAGGCGGCCAACATCCCCATCGTGCCCGGCTGCCCCCTGCCCCCGGAGCTGGCGAAGCTGACCCGCCCGATGATCGTCGGCCTGACCAAGGACCCCGACCGCCTGATCCAGATCCGCCGCAACCGGCTGAAGCTGCTGAACCAGGGCGAGACCTCCACCTACGTCGATCCCGAGGTGGTCGGGGCGGAGGTGACCGAAGCCCGCCGCATGTTCAGCCGCAACGGCTGGCCGGTGATCGACGTGACGCGCCGCTCCATCGAGGAGACCGCGGCGGAGATCATGATGCTGCTGGCCCGGCGCCAGGGCGGCGGCGCGGTATGAGCCGGGCTGGGGCCGGGCTGGTCCTCGCCTCGGCATCGCGCGCCCGCGCCGCCATGCTGGAGCGTGCCGGCGTGCCGGTGACCTGCGACCCGGCGGGCATCGACGAGGAGGCGATCAAGCGCGAATGCCGCGCCGCCGGTGCCACCGTCGGGACGACCGCCGACATTCTGGCCGAGCGCAAGGCGCACGCCGTCTCGCTGCGCCATCCCGGCCGGCTGGTGCTCGGCGCCGACCAGATGCTGGAATGTGACGGCGTCTGGTTCGACAAGCCGGAGGACCGGGCGCGGGCCGCCGCCCACCTCGCCATCCTGCGCGGCCGCACCCACCGGCTGGTCAGCGCCGCCGTGGTGGTGCGCGACGGCGTGCGGCTGTGGGAGACGGTGGACGCCGCCACCCTGGCCATGCGGCCGTTCGGCGACGATTTCCTCGAACGCTATCTCGACGCCGCGGGCGAGGACGTGCTGCATTCCGTCGGCGTCTATCATCTGGAAGGGCTGGGCGCGCAGCTGTTCGAGCGGGTGGAGGGCGACTATTTCACCGTCCTCGGCCTGCCGCTGCTGCCGGTGCTCGGCTTCCTGCGCGACCACGGGGTTCTCAAGGCATGATCATCAGCGGCAAGGCCAGGCTGGCCGGCGTCATGGGCTGGCCGGTCGGGCATTCGCGTTCGCCGCGGTTGCACGGTTTCTGGCTGGAGCGTTACGGGATCGACGGCGCCTATGTGCCGCTGGCGGTTCCGCCCGAGCGTGCGGCGGAGGCAATCCGCGCCCTGCCCGCCCTGGGCTTCCGCGGCTGCAACGTCACCGTCCCGCACAAGGAGGTGGCTGCCGCCACGGTGGACCGCCTGGACGACAGCGCCCGCCGCGCTGGTGCCGTCAACACCATCGTCGTGCTGGAGGACGGCACGCTGGAGGGC
>JAEYOB010000418.1 GCA_023412175.1 Pseudomonadota bacterium
GCGCACCACCGTCCGCTGGTTCGCCAGCTTGCCGGCCAGCACATTGCGCGTCACCGCCGCCGCCCGCTCCGGCTCGTCCGCCGCGCGGTACTGGGCGCGGCGCAGCAGCACGTTGCCGGAAACCGGCCCCTCCACCCGCATCAGGAAGCGGCCGTTGTCGGACAGGAAGCCGCCCGACACGCCGCGCTCGGCGCAATGGCCCAGCACCTGCGGGCTGGCGCCGACGCTGCCGAAGGCGACCAGCCCCTCCAGCGCGATCAGCGGCACCAGCGTGCGCCCGCCGTCCTCGCGCCGCACCTCGACGCTCTCGCCCTCCTTCGACAGGTAGCTGCCGGGCGTGGTGACGTAGAGCGTGTTGAGCAGCCGCTTCATCCCGAATCCCCCTCCAGCGCCCGTTTCAGCCAGCCCGCGGCCGAGCGCGCGCCGGACACCCGCGGCAGGCACAACGGCTCCAGCGAGCAGGAGCGGCACTTGGCCCCCGGCTCGGGCGGCGGCGTGACGCCGGCGGCGAGCAGCGCGTGCAGGCTGGCCGCCAGGGCTTCGGTCCGGGCGCGGAGCGTGGCGTCGAAGGCCACCTCCTCGCGCCGGCGCGTCTCGCCGTAGAACAGCGCGCCGCCGGGCACCGGGGTGCCCAGCATCTCCTCCAGGCACAGGCCTTGGGCGCAGAGCTGCACGCGGTCGGCGTCGTGCGGCTTCGGCCGGCCGCGCTTGTACTCCACCGGGCAGGCGCCGCGCCGGGGGTGGAACTCCACCACGTCGGCGCGGCCGATCAGACCCAGCCGCGCGCTGCGCAACGCCACGCCGCGGGCGATGCGGACGCCGCGGCGGGTCTCGCCCGGATGCTCGTCCACCCGCTCGTGCAGCACCCGGCCCTCGGCGGTCAGCACGTTCTCCGCCCAGGCGCCCTCCAGGTGGATCAGCGCGCACTGCCGGGCGCAGAACGCCAGATGCTGCAAGGCCGACAGCGGGGCAAGCCCGGAATCGGGATCGGCGGGGGAGGAGGCGGCGGGGGCCATCGGCCTAGAGCCGTTCCTCCACCTCGACGCCGGCCGGCAGGCGGTCGCGGTCGATGGCGACGGTGAAGTCCTCGGCGAAGCTGCGCGGCGCCGTCACCCCGTCCTTCACCCTGGCGGTCACCAGATCGAACAGCCGGTGCGCCGGCGCCTCGCCCAGCGGCGAGCGGTGGCGGAAGACGATCAGCTTGCGCGCCGCCATCTCGCCGCGCGCGGCCGAACGGTCCTGGTCGAACATGTTCTCCAGCGCGTGGAAGAACACCTCCAGGTCGTCGTCGGAGAAGCCGGTCTGCTCGGCCAGCTTCGGCGAGATGAAGCCGTGCGCCCGGTACAGACCGTAGGGGACGATGTGCTTGCGCCCCATGGTGCGGTTGTCGCCCTGCTGCTTGTCGGCCTCGGCCTGGGTGGTGACGGCCATGCGGGTGACCGACACCTCCATGGGCACGATGGGGTGCAGGCTCTCGGCGAAGGTGAGCTGCACCGGCCCGCGCACCTGCCCGCAATTGACCTCGGTGGTCATCACCGCGCCGAAGGTACGCACGTCGAAGAAGGTGTCGCACATCCACTTCGTGACCTTGCGGGCGTCGCCTTCGCCCTTGGGCAGCTTGCGTGGCTCCGATTTGATCCCGCCGGCTTCGTAGGAGCGGGCGTGCTGGGCGTTCAGAACCGCCTTCTCGCGCACGTAGATCTCATAGCCTTGCTGGCCGCCGCGGGTCAGTTCCACATGGTTGCGGACCTTGCGTTTCAGGCAGACGTCGGTGACCAGCCCCTTGCCGGTCTCGGGGTCGAGGCGCGGCATGTTGCCGGCGTCGGGGTCGCCGTTCGGGTTGCCGTTGCGGACGTCGAACAGATAGACGAACTCGATGCGGGACTGGTGGATGCCCATGCGTCTCACTCCAGGTCGGCGGGGGTGCCCTGACGGGCAGTTTGGGCGGCGTCGCGTTCGGCTTTGGGCAGCCACAGCCAATGCCGTTCATGGTAATAGCCAAGGAAGAAAAGGCCGCGATTTTTGGTGTCGAATACGGGTGGGTAATCTTGTATTTTCAACTCAATGCACTGAAGGCGATTGTCCAGGAATTGGTCGATGTTATGGGCGGCGCCGCGCAGTTTTCTAAGGTGCTGCTGCGAAAGGCGCAGCAAAAGATGGAACACTGATTGCGGCGTGGCTGAGGCGGAGCCGATGTATTTGTCGCGGATGGTGGCGTTCAGCTCCCGCCCGTCCGCGGCCGCCTGCTGGATGCGTTCGAGCACGGCGAACAGCCGGCCCATCAGGTAGCCGGGTTCCGTGCGGGTTTCGTCGAGGCCCACGAGCTTGTCTCCCTCTTCCAGGCCGGCGCCGTCCAGGCGCGCCCGACGCGCCAGGACCGCCTTGATCAGCGCGACGCGCGGATGGTTCACCACATGGTCGGCGCGGATGCGGTCGAGCAGCACCGCCAGCAGGCTGGCCGGGTAGGCGCCGCCGCTCAGCACCGCGCGCAGCAGGTCGCCGTGCAGCTTGGCCAGCCCTTCGTCGTTCGGGTCGGGCTTGGCGTGGTCGCCGTCGCCGCGGTACTTGACCTTGGTCTCCATCGCCAGCGCCCACAGCGACGGGTAGCGGGGCTGCCGCTCCCACTGGCGCACGAGGTCGATGTCGCGCAGGTACAGCGCCACCCGGTCGGCCATGACGCCCAGGCTGTCCGCCGTCCAGAACCGCACCGCCAGCCGCGCCGCGTTCGCCGACAGGCCGAGCACGAAGAAGCGCGCACCGCGCTCATCGGGCGGCAGCGCCTCCTGCCCGCGGGCGAGCCGTTCCAGCGCGGCGCGCACGTCTTCGGCGCGGCTGTCGTCCTCGGCCGCCTCGGGACGGGCGAAGACGCTGGTGAAATCGTCCTCGAACCCGGTCGGGCGGTCGGTCCAGAACAGCACCGACACCGGCCCGATCACCAGATGCCGCCGGCCGCGCTGCGCCAGCAGGTGGTTCAGCGCCGCCGTGTAGCCGTGCGCCGCGCGGATCGAAACCGGGGCGTTGAAGTTCTGCTCCTTGCCGTAGGATTCGTAGGCCCTGGCGTTGAAGGAAACCAGCGCCGCGCCGGCCGTCTGGGCGCCGGGCACGCCCTTGACCGCCGGGTGGGTGGGGGCGATGGGCTGGCCGCGCTCGCCGGTGGCGAGGCACTGGCCGGTGGCCGCCCCCGCCTCGTCGGCCGCCATGGTGCGTTCCCAGGCGGCGCGGATCTCCGGCAGGCCGTGGACGTAATCGCCCTCGTTGGCGAGGCGGAACACCAGCCAGCCCGACAGCACGTCCGGATCGTCCGCCGGCGGCGGCGTGCCGGGCGTCCAGGTGCGGAAGAAGCCCAGCACCGCCCGCGCCCAGGGATGGTCCACACCCTCCAGGACCGCCTCGTGCCGCGCCCGCGACGCGGCGAACTGCTGCGCCAGCCGGTCGGCCTTCGCCGCATCGCCGGTTCCGAACAGGTAGCCGGCGGAATCGCACAGGAAGCCCGGCTCGATGCCGGAGGTGCGGCGCGGCGGTTGCGGCACCGGCAGCAGGGCGGGGCGCTTCACCACCTTGCCCTTGCTGCCGACCTTCTCCTCGTCGCGCTCGTCCTGCACCTTGCGGACGCCGCCATGCTCGTCGAGCAGGATGCAGCCCGTCACCTTCTCGTAGGAGTAGCCGAAGGGCGGCAGAATCCCGGCGTCGCGCAGGCGCTCGTACAGGCGGTGCAACTCGGTGAGGATCATAGCCCGCTCCGCCGCAGGCAGGCGTGTACGTCCAGCACCCCGTCCACCAGCTCCGCCCGGAAGAAGCGCGGGGTCATGCCGTCGGCGAAGTCGATGTCGTGCAGCATCCAGCCCAGGTCACGGGTGCCGCGCAACGCCTCCGGCACCGCGGGCGGCGGGCCGTCCGCCGGCTCGAACCAGGCCGGGAACTCGCGGCAGCCGAAGCAGGGCTGCCAGACGCACTGCCCCTTGGCGATGCGCCGGCGCGCCATCTCCGCGTGCTTGCCCGGCGTGTCGTGCGGGCCGGCTTGCGGCGTCATCTCGAAATGCGCGTCGATGACGTACTCGACGTCGCGCAGCAGGACGCTGGCGCGCTGCTGTCGGTCTTCCTCGGGGTGCAGAGCGATCCCGTCGCCGCCGGCCATGGCCTGCCGCGCCGTGGCGTAGGACGCCTTGGAGGCCACCTCGTTGCGCCGTACCGTATCGAAGCGGATGGGCTTCCGGACATGGATGCGGTCGATCACCCAGCGGATCGCCGGCTTCCAGTGGATCGCTTCGAGGATGCCGCGTGCCGCCGAGGGCGTGATGACGTCGTAGCTGACCCGCTCGGCCTTCATCTCAGGCCGGGAGAACAGGGCCCGCTCGCCCCACACGCGGATGCTGATGCCCTGGGACATGCACGGGTCTCCGGCAATGCTCGACACAACCGATGATCGTATTAGAAATCAGTACTCGTCAACAGGCGTGTGGCGGGTGTGGCAATCTGGTGCAGGAGAGAGCGCTCCCTTGCAGTTTCGTCGTCATCCCCGCGAAGGCGGGGATC
>JAEYOB010000430.1 GCA_023412175.1 Pseudomonadota bacterium
CGCTTGCGACACCAGCGCGGCCCGGCCACCTTGGACGCGGTTGCGCCCGGCCTGCCGCCATGCCTCCCTTTTGGAGGAAGGACACTTCACGATTGCTTTTATATAAAATTTTACCCAAAGCGGCAAGCGTTATCCGCACTCCGAGCAGGGTTATCGCCTATAATTCCCCTCTCCCCGGAGGGGAGAGGGGAATTAAAGGCCAAAGGCGATTGTCCTGGCTCCCTGCGGCGGCGCGCCGCAACCCACGGCCCGCCTCAGCGGGCGCGCGGGTCGCGCTTCAGGCCCTTCGTCTCCAGCTCGGCCAGGTACTCGGCCCACAGCCGCTCCTGGTCCTCGCCCAGCTCGTACAGATAGGTCCAGGTGTAGATCCCGCTGTCGTGCAGGTCGTCGAAGACGATGCGCAGGGCATAGTGCCCGACCGGCTCCAGCTTCATGATGCCGACGTGCATCTTGCCGTGCTGGAGCGTCTTCTGCCCCGGCCCGTGGCCCTGCACCTCGGCGGACGGGCTGTTGACGCGCAGGAACTCGGCCGGCAGCGAGAAGCTGCGGCCGTCGTCGAAGTCGATTTCCAGGCGCTTTTCGGCGGACTTCAGGCGGACCTCGGTCGGCCAGTGCTGGGTACCGGGATCGTCGCTCATCACGCCGCCCCCGGACCGCGCGACGGGCCGCGCGACGGATGATCGTCGAGCCGCCGCGCCTCGTCGATCAGCATGATCGGAATGCCGTCGCGGATCGGATAGGCTAGGCCGGCCCGCTCGCTGATCAGCTCGTTGCGCTCCGAGTCGTAGCGCAACGGCCCCTTGGTCAGCGGGCAGACCAGGATCTCCAGCAGCTT
Source organism: Pseudomonadota bacterium (assembly GCA_023412175.1). Classification (GTDB taxonomy): domain Bacteria; phylum Pseudomonadota; class Alphaproteobacteria; order Azospirillales; family Azospirillaceae; genus Azospirillum. The sequence goes on from JAEYOB010000430.1 coordinate 836, forward strand.
CGGGTCGACACGGGCCTGGGTCTTGCCGTCGCCCGCCCTGTCTTCACCCGTCTTGTCGTCGGGAGTCGATGCACTCATGGAAGCCGCCTGTCTGGTCTGATCGGTTCTGCTTGGGTCAGTGGCGCGGCAGCGCGGTGCCGTCGCCTTCGTGGCCGTCGAGAATGGCCATCTCGATCAGCGCGATCAAGAGCTTCGCGCGCTCCGTCAGGTCGGGCGCCTCCAGCAGCGCCTGCTTCTCGCTCGCCTCGAAGGGACAGATCATCGCCAGCGAGGTCACCAGCCGTTCGTCCGGCGTGCCCTCGATGGCCTCCCAGTTGGCCGAGATGCCCTGCGTCTTGAAATAGCCCTTGAGCCCGCCGAGCAGCCGGCTGCGGTCGATGCCGCCGGCGTCCTCGCCATCCAGGTCGGCGGCGAAGCGCTCCCACGCCGGCTGGACCCGGCGGTAGCCGCGCTGGCACGGCAGCTCGCGCAGCGCCACGAACCGGCACACGCCGGTCAGCGTGATCAGCAGCCGGCCGTCCTCGGTTTCGGCGAAGGAGGTGATTCGCCCGGCACACCCGGTCTCGTACAGCGCCGGGGCCTTGGCGCGCGAGCCGGGGTCGGTGGGCTGGACCATGCCGATCATGCGGTCCCGCCCCAGCGCGTCCTCGACCATCGCCAGATAGCGCGGCTCGAAGATGTTGAGAGGCAACCGCCCGCGCGGCAGCAGCAGCACCCCCGGAAGCGGGAACACGGGCAGCTCGCGCGGCAATCGGTCGAAGGTCGGGTCGAAGGGGCTCCGGCTCATGCCTGTAAAATAGAAGCCTCCGCCGGATCGAACAGGCATACAGGCACTTTGCCGCAGCGGAGCCCTTCCCCTTGGCGGGAGAAGGGCCCCGGCGCCTCAGCTGAACAGGATCGACGACAGCCGGCGGCGCGCCGACACGGTCAGCGGGTCGGTCGGCCCGAACGCCTCGAACAGCTTGACCAGCTGCTTGCGCGCGGCGTCCTCGTTCCAAGTGCGGTCGCGGCGCACCAGTTCCAGCAACTCGTCCACCGCCGCCTCGCGCTTGCCCGCCGCGTACAGCGCCATGGCGAGGTCGTAGCGCGCCTGATGGTCGTTCTTGTCCTGCGCCACCTTCTCCATCAGCTCGTTGACCGGACCGGCGGCCTCGGCCTGCTCGGCCACCTCGATGGCGCTCTTGGCGGCCAGGAGGTCCTTGTCCTTGGCGATCGCCTCGGGCGCCTGGTCGATCATCTGCTTGGCGCGCTCCAGGTCCTTGGTGGCGATCAGGCAACGCACCAGGCCGGCGTAGGCGGCGGCGTTCTCGGGCACCGCCTGATGGATCTGGCCGTAGATGTCCGACGCGGTGGCGACCTCGCCCGCCTCCAGCGCCACCTTGGCCAGGGCCAGCGCGTCCTCCAGCAGGTCGCCCTCGCCGCCCGCCGCACCGCCCAGCTTCACCAGCCGGTCGATGAAGGCCTTGATCTGCGACTCCGGCTGGGCGCCGACGAAGCCGTCCACCGGGCGGCCCTGGTAGAAGGCGTACACCGCCGGGATCGACTGCACGCGAAGCTGCTGGGCGATCATCGGGTGCTGGTCGGTGTCGATCTTGACCAGCTTCACCGCGCCCTTGGCGGCGCGCACCGCCTTCTCGATCGCCGGGCCGAGCTGCTTGCACGGGCCGCACCAGGGCGCCCAGAAATCGACGATCACGGGCGTGTCGCGCGACGCCTCGATGACATCGGCCATGAAGGTGCGATCGGTGCCGTCCTTGATCACGTCGGCGTTGGCGGCGGCGTTGGCGGCGGTGTTGGGCGGCGGTGAGAACATGGCGTTGGCAATCCCGTTGGAATCATGCGTGTTTAAATGAGCGCGCGGAACACTGGTAACAAGTTTTCAGCCGGCACCGAAGTCGAGGATGCGCGGCTCGTGCCCGCAGGCGCGGATGAAGGCCAGCAGATCCGCCGGCCGGATCGCCGTGGTGCGGTCGTTCAGCAAAGGATGATAGTTCAACAGGTCGTGGTCCAGCATCGCCTTTTGCAGAACCACATTGACGCGGTGTCCGGTGTCGTTGACCAGCGCGAACGGCGTCACCGAGCCCGGCCGCACGCCGAGCACTTCCCACAGCCGCTCGGCCGAGGCGAAGGACAGCCGGGCCGAGCCGATCACCTTGTCGAAGCTGTTCAGCGCCACCGGCGCGTCCTCCAGCGCCACCACCAGCCAGTACTGCTCCTTCTTGTCCTTGAGGAACAGGTTCTTGCAGTGGCCGCCCGGCAGCTCGCCGCGCAGCGCCTTGCTCTCCTCGACGGTGAACAGCGGCGGGTGGTCGTGGGTGACGGTGGCGATGCCCAATCCCTCCAGGCGCGCCAGGAGCTGCTCCGGCGAGGTCGGCAGGGGGGCGTGATTGGTTGAGACATCGTGGGCCATACCCGCGTTTTACCGTGCCTTCCCGGCCTCCGTCCAGCCGTCGAAAAAAAACCCAACAAGGCGCTTGCATTGCGAAAATCGATCTGTATATTCCGCCGCACGCCGCCGGACGGACCGCCTCGAACGAGGGAACGGAACGAAGGGCAGCACGGAGCGCGGGCGTAGCTCAGGGGTAGAGCACAACCTTGCCAAGGT
>JAEYOB010000469.1 GCA_023412175.1 Pseudomonadota bacterium
GATAGGCGATGGTGACGGTGTTCAGCGTCCGCGCCCAGGTCTCGATATCCGTCCCTTCCGGCACCTCGACGGTGCCGACGCCGCAGCGGACCAGCAGCGGGTACTGGTCGGCAATGATATGGCCCACGGCGCGGATCTCGCCGCTGAAACCGTAGCGCTCGCGCAGTTCGCGCGCCGTGGTGAAGCCCCGGCCGTCGCGGAACTTCGGGAACTCCACCACCACCAGGGCGAATTGCTCCAGGTCCGGGGCGATGGCGCCGGCCGGCACGTTGCTCGGCAGCCGCACGCCGAGCGGCGCGGTGCGCGTCAGGAGCGCGTCGCGCTCGGACTGCCAGCGGGCAAAGCTCACCACCACGGAGCCTTCGGCCGGCACCGCCGCGTCGTCGGCCAGCGAAACCCAGGCATCGGCGACGGCGCGCCCGTTCTCAACCAGCAGCGGCATAGACCGTCTCCTTGAAAGGTGCCTGCCCGATGCGGGCCAGCGTGGCGAGGAAGCGTTCGCCGGGCTGGCGGCGCTCCAGGTACAGCTCGACGATGCGCTCCACCGCGTCGACCGCCTCGTCGGCTTTCACCGCCGGGCCGAGAATGTCGCCCAGCGAGGCGTCCAGTTCGGCGTTGCCGCCCACCGTGATCTGGTAGAACTCCTCGCCCTTCTTATCCACGCCCAGGATGCCATGGCGCCAACGTGGTGATGGCCGCAGGCGTTGATGCAGCCGCTGATCTTGATCTTGAAGTCGCCGATCTCCGCCTGCCGGACCGGGTCGGCGAAGCGCTCGGACAGCGCCTGGGCGATGGGGATCGAGCGGGCGTTGGCGAGCGAGCAGTAATCCAGCCCCGGACAGGCGATGATGTCGCCGATCAGCCCGACGTTGGCCGTCGCCAGCCCGACCTCCGCCAGCGCCTGCCACAGCGCGAACAGATCGTCCTGCTTGACGTGGGCGAGCACGAGGTTCTGCTCGTGCGTCACGCGGATCTCGCCGAAGCTGTAGCGGTCGGCGAGGCCGGCCACCGCGTCCATCTGCCCGGACGAGACGTCGCCCGGCACGCCGCCGGCCGGCTTCAGCGAAATGGTGACGCTGGCGTAGCCTGGCGCCTTGTGCTCGTGCACGCTGGTCTTGGTCCAGGCGCCGAAGGCCGCATCCTCGCAGCGGCGGCGGACGTAAGCCTCGGATACCGGCGGCAGCTCCTCGAACGGCGGCGGCACGAAGTGCGTGCGGATGGCATCGACGATGGCCGGGTCGAGGCGGAACTTCGGCCCGCGGATGCGCGCGAACTCGTCCTCGACCAGCTCGATGAACTTGTCGAGCTTGGTTTCGTGCACCAGGATCTTGATGCGCGCCTTGAAGGCGTTGTCGCGGCGGCCGGCCTGGTTGTAGACGCGGAGGACCGCCTCGATGTAGGCGATCAGGTCCTCCTCCGGCAGCCAGTCGCGGGTCTTCGGCGCGATGAACGGGGTGCGGCCGAGGCCACCGCCGACATACACCTCGAAGCCCAGTCTGCCCTCGGCGTTCCGCTTCACCACCAGCCCGATGTCGTGCACGCGCACGGCGGCGCGGTCGTGGTCGGTGGCGCTTATGGCGATCTTGAACTTGCGCGGCAGGAAGGTGAATTCCGGGTGGATGGTCGTCCACTGGCGCAGGATCTCGGCGTAGACGCGCGGGTCCGCCACTTCGTCCGGCGTGGCGCCGGCGAACTGGTCGGTGGTGACGTTGCGCACGCAGTTGCCGCTGGTCTGGATCGCGTGCATGTCGATCTCGGCCAGCTTGCCCAGGATGTCCGGCGTGTCCTCCAGCTTGATCCAGTTGAGCTGGAGGTTCTGGCGCGTGGTGAAGTGGCCGTAGCCCTTGTCGTAGCGCCGCGCGATGTCCGACAGCCCGCGCAGCTGGTGCGAGGCCAGCGTGCCGTAGGGAATCGCGATGCGCAGCATGTAGGCGTGCAGCTGCAGGTACAGGCCGTTCATCAGGCGCAGCGGCTTGAACTCGTCCTCGCTCAGCTCGCCCTTCAGGCGGCGCTCCACCTGGAAGCGGAACTGCTCGACGCGCTCACGCACGAACTGGCGGTCCAACTCGTCGTAGTGGTAGATGCCGGCGTGATTCCGCGGTTGCACATAGGTCATGGTGTCAATTCCTCAGGCGGCACGGTCGAGGGTTTCGGCCTGCTTGCCGACATCGGCACGCACACTGGGCCCCAGCGCGCGGATGCGCTCCTTGGTGCGCAGCGGAGTCGGGATACCGCTCGCCAACTCCACTTCCAGCGCGTAGATTCCCACCACGAGGTTGCGCGCCTCGTCCTGCTGCGCGCCGGCAAGCGCGCGCGCGACGTCCGCCTCGTCATAGACGGCAGCCGCGTCCATCCGCTCGACCCACTGGCTTTCGGCACTGCCGTTCTGCGTGCCCAGCCAAACGACGGAGCCGTCGCGCAGCCGGTTTGCGGTGATCGCCTTCAACGCCATAGACACCCTCTCCTGGCCCGCACCGGGGACGACATTCCACAAGTCGAAAGTGGTATTAACATTCTGTGCGATGGTATTTAAGCTGTCCCCCGAGAACATTTCAACACTAAATTCAGCGATCTATTCTCTATTTAACAAGTAGGAAAGTGTAAATGCGTTGCAACATCATTTTCCGAATGATAACGTGCGCAATAGAGAATGAACAACCATTTTAATATGTAGATCAGGCCGCCATGCCCGAAGGAACCAGCACCTCCCCCGAAGTTCTCCGCGCGGCCGAACTGACGGAGCTGTATGGCGGGCTCGAAGGCACCGCGCTGATGCAGGCGGTCATCAAGGAGGCCTTTCCAGGCCGGATCGCGCTGGTCTCGTCCTTCGGCACCGAATCCGCCGTGCTGCTGGCGCTCGCTGCCGAGGTCGATCCCGACATCCCGGTGATCTTCGTGGACACCGGCAAGCTGTTCGGCGAGACGCTGCGCTACCGCGACGAGCTGGTAAAGGTTCTCGGGTTGACGGACGTGCGCTCGGTGGGGCCGGCCAAGGGCGACATGGCGGCGGTGGATCGCGATGGGCTGCTGTGGCAGAAGGCGCCGGACGCCTGCTGCCACCTGCGCAAGACGCTGCCGTTGCGCGAGGCGCTGACCGGCTTCGGCGCCTGGATCACCGGGCGCAAGCGCTTCCAGTCCTCAACCCGCGCGGCACTGCCGGTGTTCGAGACGCAGGACGGCCGCGTCAAGGTCAACCCGCTGGCCCCGTGGGACCGCGACCGCCTGGACGAGGAGTTCGCCTGGCGCAAGCTGCCCCGCCATCCGCTGGAGGCCGACGGCTTCCTGTCCATCGGCTGCTACACCTGCACCGAGCGTGTCGCGCCTGGCGCCGATCCGCGATCGGGCCGCTGGGCCCGGCTGGGCAAGACCGAGTGCGGCATCCACACCACCAATTCGAACTACAGCGACGCCTGGACCATCTGATCCCCCCTTCCCCCAAAGCCCTTCCCTCCCCCGCCGGGGGATGGGGAGGGCTTGACGTGTTCCCATTTCCTGCGTCAGCGGGACCCTTGCACCGAGAGGAACCCCCATGTCCTTCAAGACCCGCCCGAGCCTCAAGCGCGGGGCCATGGCGATCGCCCTCGCCGCGATGGCCGCCTTCGCCGCGCCGGCCAAGGCCGCCGATCCGGTGAAGCTGGATGTTGGCTACATCCCAATCCTCGCCGCCGCCCCGCTGTTCGTGCTGACCGGCGAGGGCTGGTCGAAGCAGGAGGGGCTGGACGTCAAGCTCACCCGCTTCGTCGACGGCCCGGCCGCCATCCAGGCGCTGGCCGCCGGGCAGATCGACATGATCTACGCCGGCGTGGCGCCGGTGATCGTCGCCCGCTCCAAGGGCGTGGACGTCTCGGTCATCGCCAATTCCGGCATCGAGGAGCTGGTGCTGGTCGCCCGCGGGCCGCTCGCCAAGCTCGCCAAGGAGAACCCGGCCGCCGACGCAGTGAAGGAACTGGCCGCCCAGACCGGCCGCAAGGTCAAGTTCGGCACGCAGCCGGCCGGCTCGGTGCCCGACACCGTGCTGCGCCACTGGCTGTTCAAGGTCGCCAAGCTCGACCCGGCCATCGTCGAGATCGTGCCGATGGGCATCGAGAAGACGCAGCAGGCCCTCATGGCCGGCGCGCTCGACGCCGCCGACATCCGCGAGCCGACCATCACCATCGTCAGGAAGACCGACCCGGCGGCGCAGATTATGGCGCTGGGCGGCGAGATGTTCCCCGGCCAGCCCGGCACCGTCGTGGCCGCCCGCGGCGAGCTGCTGAAGAAGAACGAGGACGCCATCAAGCGCTTCGTGAAGATCCACGCC
>JAEYOB010000512.1 GCA_023412175.1 Pseudomonadota bacterium
CATAGGCCGCCTCCGGCCGGCCGGCGCCGCGGTAGGCGTCCACGGGCTGGGTGTTGGTGAAGGAACCGCGCACACGCACGTGCAGGGCCGGCGTGCGGTAGGAGCCCACTAGCATCGCCGATCCGGCCTCGGTGGAGATGAACGGCCCGTAGTTGGAGAGGTAGGCGCCCAGGTTGGCGACGGTGTCCACCTTCAGCGCCAGGAAATGTCCATCCTTGTCCAGCGCCAGCCGGGCGTTGGTGACGTTGTCGCGGCCGTGGTCGTCGCTGAGGAACGCCTCGATGCGTTCCGACGTCCACTTGACCGGTCGGCCGAGCCTGCGCGCGGCGAACAGACAGGCGACGTATTCCGGGTACATGAAGATCTTCATCCCGAAACCGCCGCCGACATCGCCGGTGACGACGCGGAACTGCGCCTCCGGCAGCTTGAAGATGCCCTTGAGCTGTTTCTGCAAGCCGTGCACGCCTTGGCTGGAGACGTGCAGCACCAGACGGCCGGTGTCGTCCTCGACGGCGGCCAGACAGGCACGGCCCTCCATCGGGCTGGCGACCACGCGGTTGTTGATCAGGTCCAGCGCCACCACGCGGTCGGCCTTGGCGAAGGCGGCATCCGCGGCGGCCTCATCACCGGTCTCCCAGTCGAAGCAGAGGTTACCGGGAGCCTCGTCCCAGACCTGCGGCCGGCCCGGCTCCAGCGCGCCCGCGGTGTCGGTGACGGCGGGCAACTCGTCGTAGTCCACCATCACCAGTTCGGCGGCGTCGCGGGCGGCCTCGGCGGTTTCGGCCACCACCACGGCGACCGGATCGCCGACATGGCGCTCCCGGCCGCGGGCCAGTGCCGGGCGCGGCGGCGCCTTGTAGGGCGAACCATCGCGGCTCTTCAGCGCGAACTGGCAGGGGATCGGCCCGATGCCGTCGGCGTCCAGGTCCTCCACTGTGAAGATTCCCAGCACACCGGGCAGGCCGCGCGCCTCTTCGGCATCCACGCTCAGGATCGCCGCGTGCGCATGCGGCGAGCGGACGAAGGCGGCGTAAGTCTGGCCGGGCAGGGACACGTCGTCGGTGTAGCGGCCGCGACCGGTGAGGAGGCGGGCGTCCTCGGTCCGCGGAACCGCCTGGCCGATGCCGAACTTCTGCATGGGGTTAGCCTCTCTGCGCGGGATTGGGCACCTCGCAAGATAGGCGCCGGCTTGGCAAACGGAAACCCCGCCCCAACATCGGGGGCATGTGCGGCCGCATGCTCCTCACCACACCCGTTTCGGAACTCCAGAAGCTCTTCCGGTTTCCGGAGGCGCCGAACCTCGCCCCGCGCTGGAACATCGCGCCGACGCAGGACATCGCCGCCGTGCGCCGCGGGGAGGATGGGAACCGATTGGCGTTGTTGCGCTGGGGGCTCGTGCCGCACTGGGCGGACGATCCGTCGATCGGCAGCCGGATGATCAACGCGCGGGCCGAGACGCTGGCCGACAAGCCGGCCTTCCGCACCGCATTCCGCCAGCGACGCTGCCTGATTCCCGTCGATGGCTTCTACGAATGGAAGGCGCTGGAGGGCGGCAGGCGGAAGCAGCCCTACGCAATCCGCCGCCGCGACCGTGCGCCGCTGGCGCTCGCCGGGCTGTGGGAGAGCTGGCCGGGGCCGAAGGGGCAGCCGCTGCCGCAGCCCATGCAGACGGCCACCATCGTCACCACGACCGCCAACGCGGTGCTGCGCCCGCTGCATGAGCGCATGCCGGTGGTGGTGGCGCCGGAGGATTGGGACCTCTGGCTCGACCTGACGGCACCGGCGGCCATGGTGCAGGGCCTGTTGCGTCCGGCACCGGACGCCGATCTGGAAGCCTACCCGGTCAGCACCCGTGTCAACAGCGTGCGCAACGACGACGAATCCTGCATAGTCCCCATCGATGCCCCGCCCACGCTGTTCTGACCTGTCCGCGATCATGCTTGCCGCCCTGCTGGCGGCCGGACCGGCATCGGCGGCCACCACCGGAAAGGGCAGGGAGGCCAAGTTTTCGGCCATTCCCAACACGCTCATCAAGGGAGCCGGACGGGCGGTGGAGGGCGACCTGCTCACCGTCGACGGAACCTCGGTGCGGCTGATGGGCATCGACGCCCCCGACCCCGGCCAGAAGTGCAAGAACCGCTACGGCCGTGAGCTGGATTGCTTCCGCGTCGCCACCGACGTGCTGGCGAACCTAGTGAAGGACGCGGAGGTGGAATGCACGGTGGCCGACCAGGATCGGCACGGCCAGAAACAGGGCGAATGCCGGGTGCGCGGCATCGACCTCGGCGGAGCCATGGTGGCGCGTGGCTGGGCCTTTCCCTACCGCGGCCTGACCTCGGCCTATCAGAAGAGCGAGTCCTATGCCCAGAGCAAGAGGCTGGGCTTGTGGGCGGGGCGGGTGGAAAAACCGTGGGAGTGGCGGTCGCGCCGTCTGCGCGAACAGGCGCGGTGACCTTGCCTTACGAGACCTCTGCCAATGGGATAGCAGCCTTGGGCTTTTTTTCGGTTCGTGGAGTCTGGAACCGCATGGTAGGTTAACGTGTCGTTAAAAAATTGACATCGGGGCGCCGTAAGGGCGCCGCCTCCGGCACGAGACATCCGGCCATGCGAGTCTATGCACGCCAACTGCAAGCCCATCTTCCGTATCTCAGGCGCTATGCGCGCGCGCTGACAGGAGCCACCGACCGCGGCGACGATCTGGTGACCCGCTGCGTCGAAGTGGCGATGATGGCGCCGACCCGCTTCGGCCTTGCGGACGAGTCGCGCGTGCCGCTGTACGCGCTGCTCAACCTGCTGTTCGATGAAGACGGCAACGATGGGAGCCGCGAGGGCGGCAGCGGCCGTCCCGCCCCGTCCCCCCACCCCATCGAGCGGGCGCTGGGCCAGTTGCCGGAACTGGAGCGGCGCGTCTACCTGCTGGTGGCGCTGGAGGATCTGTCGCTGCTGGACGTGGCCCAGGTGCTGCACATCACCCCGGCCGATGCGGTGCAGCGGCTGACCCGGGCGCGCAACGGCGTGCGCGGTGCGCTCACCCAGCGGGTCCTCGTGGTGGAGGACAACCCGATCCTGGCCCTGGAGATCGGTTCGCTGGTCACCGACATGGGGCATGTCGTGTGCGGCACCGCCGCGAACGAGCGCGAGGCTCTGGAACTGGCGGAGGCTGAACGGCCGACGCTGGCGCTGCTCGACGTCCGGCTGGCCGACGGCGACAACGGCATCGAGGTGGCGCGCGCGCTGCGGCAGCAGAAGGCGGTGCGCACCATCTTCGTCACCGCCTTCGACGACGATCTGCTGGAGCGGGACGCCCGCCATCTCGGTCAGGTGG
>JAEYOB010000573.1 GCA_023412175.1 Pseudomonadota bacterium
GCGCGGGCCAGCGGGTGCTTGCTGGCGCCGGCCAGCGACGCGGCGACGCGCAGCGCGTCGGGGTCGAGGCCGTCGAGCTGCGGTTCCGGCCGGCCCTCGGTCAGCGTGCCGGTCTTGTCGAACACCACCGTATCGACGGTGGCGAGGCGTTCCAGCGCGGTCGCGGTCTTCAGCAGGATGCCCTGGCGCATCAGCCGGCCCGACGCGATCACCTGCACCACCGGCACCGCCAGCGCCAGCGCGCACGGGCAGGTGATGATCAGCACCGCCACCGCGTTCATCAGCGCGACCTGCCAGTCCGCCCCCATCAGGAAGGTCCAGCCCAGGAAGGTGAACAGCGCGGCGAGGTGCACCACCGGCGCGTAGTTGCGCGACACCCGGTCGGCGATGGCGACGTACTTGGCGCGCCCCTGCTCGGCCACCTCCATCAGGCGGACGATCTCGGCCAGCAGCGTCCCTTCGCCCACCGCGGTGACGGTGAGGCGCAGCGGCGCCGTGAGGTTCAGCACGCCGGCGAACACCTGATCGCCGGGGCGGACGGTGGCCGGCACGCTCTCGCCGGTGATCAGGCCGGAGTCCACGTCGGACACGCCGTCGGCGATGCGGCCGTCCACCGGGATGCGCTCGCCGGTGGCGATCAGCACGGTGGCGCCGGGCTTCACCTGTTCCGGCGCCACGATGGCCGAGCGCCCGTCGGGCTGGAGCACCGTCACCTGGGTCGCCCGCAGGCCGATGAGCTGCTCGGCCGCCGAACGCGCCCGGCCGCGCGCCCGCTGGTCGAGGTAGCGCCCGATCAGCAGGAAGAACAGCAGCATCGTTGCGCCATCGAAATAAGCGTGGAGACCGCTCTGCGTGGTCTCGAACAGGCTCATGGCGGCGGTGATGACGACGCCGAGCGTGATCGGCACGTCCATGTTGGTGCGGCCGCGCCTCAGCGCCTGGATGGCGGAGCGCGCGAAGGGCCGCACGGCGTAGGCGATGGCCGGCAGGCCGATCAGCGCCGACAGCCAGTGCATCAGGTCGCGGGTGGCCGTGCCCATGTCGTTGTAGCCGGACCACACGGAGACCGAGAACAGCATGATGTTGCCGGCGGCGAAGCCGGCAACCGCCATGGAGCGCAGCAGTTCCTTCTCGGTCTTGAGCTGGGCGCTGCCCAGGCGGTCGGGGTCGAAGGGCACCGCGCGGTAGCCCAGGCGCGTGATGGTCTCCACCACCGCGTTGGCGTCGGTCTCCGCCGTGCGCCACGTGATGGTCAGCCGGCGCGTCGTCATGTTGAGGCGCGCGTAGGTCACGCCCGCCTGCCGGCCCAGCGCGGTCTCGATCAGCCAGACGCAGGCGGCGCAGTGCAGGCCGTCCACCATCAGGTGCAGCGTCGCGGTGCCGTCCGCCGCCGGCTTGGCGTGCGGCGCGAAGTCCAGCGCCGGGGCCTCGGAATCGGGGCGCAGCGGCCGGGCCTGCGGATCGACGCTGCGGCGCTCGTAGTAGCGTTCGAGGCCGAGGCCGCGCACGAGGTCGTACGCGGCTTCGCAGCCGGAGCAGCAGAACGGACCGGTTCTGTCGGGCGACGCGGGCTCCGCGCCGGCGGGAGCTTCCTGCCCGCAGTGGAGGCAGACGGACATGGCGTGACCCGGTTACTTGACGAAGATGCGCTGCTGGTCCTGGTAGTCGCCGGTGGCGTGCTCGATGACGAGGCGCATGTCCCAGATGCCCGGCAGCGGCAGGTCGAGGCCCGCCACATAGCGGCCGTCGCCGGCATATTCGGGCTGGATGGTGCGGTCGAAGCCCTGCATGGTCGGGCGGATGAACTTGATCCGCACCTTGGCGTCCTTCAGCTGGTTGCCGTGCTTGTCGTGCAGGTTCAGGCTCACCCTGCCCTTGCCCGGCTCGGGCGATTCGAAGACGAAGTCCACCTTCCAGGCGCGCTCGGCCTGCGCCTTGGCGCCGGCGAGGTCCTGGTTGTAATTGATCCCCTTCATGAAGTGGTCTTCGGTCTGGAGACCGTTGAAGGTCGAGGTGGCGAAGTACAGCATCACCCCGTTCACCCCGATCACCACCGCGAAGAACGCCAGGAAGAAATAGGGGATGTACCAGCCCGGCTGGCGCCCGGCCGCTTCGGGACGCTTCGGCGACAGGCGGTTGGCGGTGTCGGTCGACATGCTCATCGTCCAGTGCTCTCCGTGAGGATCAAGTTGCCCATCGGGGTCAGTCGGCTGGGCCCATGAAGACCGTATCACGTTTGGCGGTCTCCCCGTCGGCCGAGGCTAGACTGAAAGTAAGAGGTGTAGAGGCGTCTTTCAAACGCGAGCGCGGCGCTGTCACAAGGATTCTGTACGTCGCCACGGTGTCTGGCGCGGCGGTGAGGCGGAGTGTGGTCACCGGCTCCTGCCGCTCGCCGGCGGTGAACACGGTGGCGTCGGCCAGACCCTCGACGCTCAGCGTGTAGTCGCGCGGATCGCGGGTCATGTTGGCGATCTTGAAGGTGTAGGCGTTGCGCACCGAACCGTCGGACAGCCGCGAGAACAGCGGCGCGCGATCGCGCAGCACGGTGATCTCCAGCCCCGGCCGCAGAAGCAGCCCGGCCGCGATCATGCCGGCGACCGCCACCATCATCAGCGCGTAGATCAGGGGGCGCGGGCGCAGCAGACGGTACTTGGCCGGCGCCCCCGCAGTGGCGACGGCGATCTGGTTGTTCTGGGTGTCGAACTTCACCAGCCCCTTCGGACGGCCAATCCTGGTCATGATGTCGTCGCAGGCGTCGATGCACAGGCCGCAGCCGATGCATTGCATCTGCAAGCCGTCGCGGATGTCGATGCCGACCGGGCAGACCTGGACGCAGTTGAAGCAGTCGATGCAGTCGCCGTGGCCCTCGGCCTTGCGCTCCTCCCAGCCCTGCGACTTGCGCAGCGGCGCGCGGCCCTCGCCGCGCCAATCGGCGTAAGTGACGATCAGGCTGTCCTCGTCGAGCATCGCCGACTGGAAGCGCGGCCACGGGCACATGAAGGTGCAGACCTGTTCGCGCGCGAAGCCGGCCAGCAGGTAGGTGGTGGCGGTGAACAGGGCAATGAAGCCGACGGCGGTCGCGGACGCCTCGAATCGCAGCAGTTCGCCCAGCAGGGTCGGCGCGTCGGTGAAGTAGAAGATCCAGGCGCCGCCAGTGGCGACCGAGATCAGCAGCCAGACGGCGTTCTTCAGCACTTTCTTGCGCAGCCAGCCGAGGCTCCATTTGTTCTGGTCGAGGCGGATGCGCTCGTTGCGCTCGCCCTCCACCAGCCGCTCGACCCAGAGGAACAGATCGGTCCACACCGTCTGCGGGCAGGCGTAGCCGCACCAGACGCGCCCGGCCAGCGACGTGGCGAGGAACAGCCCCAGCGCCGCCAGGATCAGCGCGCCGGTGAGGTAGTAGATCTGCTGCGGCCACAGCTCGATGAAGAACAGGTAGAAGCGGCGCGCCTCGATGTCGAGCAGCACGGCCTGGTCCGGCGCGTTCGGGCCGCGGTCCCAGCGGATCCACGGCAGCACGTAGTAGATGCCCAGCAGAACGACCAGCGCCGCCCATTTGATGGTGCGGAACGGGCCGGCGACGGATTTCGGATAGACCTTGGCGTGCTTGGCGTACAGCGACTTCGCGGTCCGGCGCGGCGGGCCGGCCGGGGCGGGAGATGCGGTCTGCGGAGCCCCCTCCTGCGCCGGGGAGCCGGACGGCGTTTCCGATGCCGTGCTCATGGGGATGCCTTGCACGTTTTGTTTTGCGGGCTGCCGCAGCCGAAATGGGCCGGGACCGCACTCAGACTATGGCGGCGGAACGTCGCAGGGGCATTGCGTTGAATCAACCGGCGCCTTGACGCGCGTCAAATTTTCCCAGGGGTTGGTCAGGAAATACCCACAAAAGAAAAGTGCCGGGG
>JAEYOB010000037.1 GCA_023412175.1 Pseudomonadota bacterium
GCCGAAGCCCGCGCCCAAGCCGGCTCCGAAGCCGGCATCCAAGCCGCTGCCGGCCGCCAAGCCGGCTGCCGCGGCAAAGCCGGCGCCCGCCGTCAAGCCCCCTCCGGCCGCCAAACCGGAGCCGGAAGCGCCGGCCGCACCGGCGCTCGACCAATCGGCCATCGACGCGTTGTTCGGGTGACGAACCCCAAAAACAATGCGCGCAATTGCGCAAAATTTGATAGGTTTTCGCGCCGCCGTTGTATCGGCGGATCACCAATCCCGGCCGGGGCGCAATATCCCGGCCATCGGGACGAGAGGCGGGGGGCCTCATGAAGCACACGCAAAAGCCGTTCATGGCCGAGCTGCAGAAGTCCAAGCGCAGCAACGGCAACCCCTACACCGCCGCCCCGGCCGCACCGTCCCCCGTCGCGGCGCTCGCCGGCCCGGTCGCCATCGACAATTCGGAAGTCCTCAGGGCCATCCAGGACGTCGGCGCCAAGCTCGACCGCTTCCTGGCCATGGACATCACGCAGATCGACCAGATCCAGACCGAGGTTGCCGACATCTCCGGCCGCATCAAGGCCACCAAGGTCGAGATGGCGGCGCTGCGCCACCCGCTGGCCGGCGAGGACCGCTTCGTCCAGGCCTCGCAGGAGTTGAGCGCGGTGGTCTCCTCCACCGAGGCGGCGACCAACACCATCATGGGCTGTGCCGAGGAGCTGGAGGAGATCGTCAACGAATTGAAGGCGGCGGCCGTCGACGGCTACCAGAAGGACCGCCTCAACGACATGCACGAGGTGGTCGTCCGCATCTACGAGGCGTGTAATTTCCAGGATCTGACCGGCCAGCGCATCACCAAGGTCGTCCGCGCCCTTTCCTTCATCGAGGAGCGCATCGAGTCGATGATGAACCTGTGGAACCGCCGCGAGTTCGAGGCGATGCCGCTGCCGCCCTCCACCACCGCCATGGATGGCGAGCTGGAACTGCACGGCCCCGCGGAAGAGAGCCAGGCCGGCAACATCTCCCAGGCCGACATCGACGCGCTGTTCGCGTGAGCTTTTGAGACCCCCTCCCGCCCAGGGAGAGGGGATCACCCCCCGATCAGCTCCAGCCACTCCTGCTCGCTGAGCACCCTCACGCCCAGGTCGCGGGCCTTCGTCGCCTTGCTGCCGGCGTCCGCGCCCGCCACCACATAGTCGGTCTTCTTCGACACCGATCCCGTCACCTTGGCGCCCAGTTCCCGCGCGCCGGCCTCGGCCTCGTCGCGGGTCATCCGCTCCAGCGTGCCGGTGAACACGACCGTCTTGCCGGCCACCGGCGTCTTCGCCTCCTTCGGCTTCTCGGCGTCCAGCACCACCAGCCCGCCTTTGGCCTTGTCGACCAGATCGGCGATAAGCTGCTTGTTGCGATCCTCCTGGAAGAAGCCGGCGATCTCCTCCGCGGCAACCTCGCCGACCTGATTGAGGTTGACCAGTTCGTCCCACTCGGCTCCCGGCTTCTGCGCCGCCGCCTGCACCATTGCGTCGCGCCAGTTCTCCAGCGTCTCGTAATGGGTTGCCAGCGCGCCCGCGATGTCCTTCCGGACGCCCTTGATGCCGAGCTTCGCAATGACCGTCTCCAGCCGCAGCGCCGGCTGGCCGGCGTAGAACGCGATCTGGGAGACGTTATCGGGGTCGGCGATCCATGCGAGCAGCGCGTTCATGGTGGTGTCGCCGACGCCCCTGAGGGCTTTGAGTTCGCGCCAGCGCTGGCCGGGCATGGCCTTGATCGCGTCGTCCATCCGGCTCAGCCAGTTGTCGAGGGAGCCGTAATGGATGGCCAGCGAGCGCGCCGTCACTTCGCCCACATGCCGGATGCCCAGGCCGAAGATCACCCGGTGCAGGTCGGTGCCGCTGCGGCGCTCGTTGATCGCCTTGAACAGGTTCTCGACCGACTTCTCCTTCCAGCCCGGCCGGCCGAGGATGGTGATCTCGCCGCGCTCCACCCGCGCTTCCAGCGTGAAGATGTCCACCGGCGAGCGGACGAGGCCGTCGTCCCAGAACTCCTCGATGATCTTCTCGCCCAGCCCCTCGATGTCGAAGGCGTTGCGGCTGACGAAGTGGCGCAGGCGTTCCTTGGCCTGGGCCGGGCAGATCAGGCCGCCGGTGCAGCGGCGCACCACCTCGCCCTCCTCGCGCACGGCGAGGCTGTGGCATATCGGGCATTTCGTGGGAAAGTCGTATCGTTTGGTGCCGGCCGGCCGCTGGGATTCGATGACGCCGACCACCTGCGGGATGACGTCGCCGGCCCGCTGCACGGTCACCAGATCGCCGACGCGGATGTCCTTGCGGGCGATCTCGTCCTCGTTGTGCAGCGTGGCGCGGCTGACCACCACGCCGCCGACGGTGATGTCCTCCAGTTCGGCCACCGGGGTCAGCGCGCCGGTGCGGCCGACCTGGATGGTGATGCCGGTGAGGCGCGTCTGCGCCTGCTCGGCCGGGAACTTGTGGGCGATGGCCCAGCGCGGCGCGCGGCTGACGAACCCTAGCCGTTCCTGCAAATCCAGCCGGTCCACCTTGTAGACCACGCCGTCGATGTCGAAGGGCAGCGAGGATCGGCGCTGGCCGACCTGCTCGTAATAGCGCAGCAGCGCCTCAACCCCGTCCACGTGCTCGGCCGGGCGGTTGAGCGTGAAGCCCCAGTCCTTCAGCCGCTGGCGGATGCCCCACTGGGTGTCGGCGATCGGCTCCGACACCTCGCCCAGCGCGTAGCCGAAGAAGCACAGCGGCCGCGCCGCGGTGATCTTCGGGTCCTTCTGGCGCAGCGAGCCGGCCGCGGCGTTGCGCGGGTTGGCGAACAGCGGCTCGCCCCTCTCCGCGCAGGCGCGGTTCATATCCAGGAATTCGTCGCGGTTCATGTAGACCTCGCCGCGCACCTCCAGCACGGCGGGGCAGGGGGCGGGCAGGATCTTCGGCACGTCCTTGATGGTCATGACGTTGGCCGTCACGTCCTCGCCCTCCGCACCGTCGCCGCGGGTGGCAGCCAGCACCAGCCGTCCGTTCTCGTAGCGCAGCGAGCAGGACAGCCCGTCGATCTTCGGCTCGGCCACGAAGGCGAGGGCGGCATCCTCACCCCAGCCGAGGAAGCGCCGGATTCGCGCCACGAACTCCGCCGCGTCATCGGCCGCAAAGGCGTTGCCCAGCGACAGCATCGGCACCGCGTGCCGCACCTTCCGGAACCCCGCCGCTGGGGCGGAGCCGACGCGCAGCGACGGCGAATCGGCGCGCTGCAGTTCGGGGAAGCGTGCCTCGATGGCGCCGTTGCGGCGGACCAGCGCGTCGTACGCCGCGTCGGAGATCTCCGGCCGGTCCTGCTGGTGGTAGAGCCGGTCGTGGTGCGCGATTTCCGTCGCCAGGGCCGCCAGCTCGGCCTGGGCCTGCTCCAGGGTCAGCGCCTCCACGGAGACGGCGCGCAGGTCGGCGGGCGTGGCGAAAAGGTCGGTCATGATGTGCTCGGCTGCTGGGACGGGGGTGCGGAACGGGAGACTGGCGGAAGGGCGGTCGTTGGCGCAACACTGAAGCGACCGCCTATGACGAGCTACGGATCCTTTATGCCCACCCGCCCCGTCAAGCCCCTGAGCATCGACGAACGCATGGTCGTCGCCGCCGCGCTTGACCGCATCCTCTACGACGACCCGGAACGCTTCGCGGCCGAAGACGCCCGGCTGGTGCGGGACCTCATCCCGCACACCCGCATCTCCTGGCTCAGCCTCGGCTTCCGTGCCGAGACGCAGGGCCCGTCGGTGGGCGGCGAGGCGGCCGGTGTCGGCTCGGTGGATATGGAGGGCGACCGGAAGGTCGTCGAAGGCAGCGTCGGCGACGGCGACCAGTGGCGCTGCGGCCAGTACAAGATCAGCAACTACGGCGACGGCCTGGAGATCTGGCAGGTCACGAGCAACGAGTTCGACGAGGAACCCAAGGGCGCCCGCCTGGAGTTCGCCGCCGGCACCCCGTGCCGCCTGCTGTTCTTCCGGCCCCGCGACGTGGCGATCCCGATTCCCTTCACCAGGTACCACGTCGGCCTGCGCCTCGGCGGCTGGGGGCCGTGGAAGGTGGCGGCATAGGCGCCGCGCCCGCTCAGATCCGCTTGGCCAGGGCCAGCAGGCCGCCGGCGCCGATCATCAGGCCGCCGCTTACCCGGTTCAGGCTGCGCACCGCGGTGGTGCTGGACAGGCGCGCGGCGATGGTGTGGCCGCCGGCCGCGTAGGCGAGGATCCAGCCGAACTCCACCACCGCCATCAGCGCCATCAGTGCGGTGAACTGCGGCAGCAGCGGGCGCTCCGGCTCGATGAACTGCGGGAACAGGGCGGCCATGAAGACCAGCGCCTTCGGGTTGCTGAAGGCAACCAGCACGCCGCGCAGGAACAGCCCTGCGGAAGAGGCCGCCTCGCCGGCCGCCGGAGCCTCGCCGGGGCGCATCGGCTCCACCGGCGCGCGCCACGTGTTCCAGCCGAGCCACGCCAGATACGCCACGCCGGCCCACTTCACGGTGAGGAAGGCCGGCTCCGAGGTGGCAAGCAGCGCGCCCAGCCCCAGCACCGACAGGCCGGCCATCACCATCAGCGCCGCCACCATGCCGAGCCCGCCCCACGCGGCGCGGCGCACGCCGAAGCGCAGGCCGAGGCTCATCGCCAGCAGCATGTTCGGGCCGGGGGTCGCCGATATGAAGAAGAAGGTGACCAGAAACAGGCCCAGCGTTTGCCAGCTCATGACACGCCTCCAAAAGGGGCGGCCAGGGAAGCACGGCACCCGCACGCCGGCAAATGCGTGCGGCGCAGGGCAGATCCTACCCGCGCCCGGCGATCAGGCTGTCGGCGGCGGCGCGCGCCTCGGCGGTTACGGTGGCGCCGGAGAGCATGCGGGCGATCTCCTCGCGGCGCTCGTCGCCGTCCAGCTCGGCGACGCCGGTGGTCACCGTCTGGCCTTTGACCGCCTTCTGCACCTTCAGGTGCACGGAGCCGCGCGCCGCCACCTGCGGGCTGTGCGTCACCACCAGCACCTGGAGGCCGTGGCCCAGCGACTCCAGGCGCTGGCCGACTGCCGCGGCGACGGCGCCGCCGATGCCGGTATCCACCTCGTCGAAGACCAGCGTGCCGACCGTACCGGTCTGCGCCAGCACCACCTTGAGCGCCAGCATGAAACGCGCCAGCTCGCCGCCCGAGGCGATCTTGTTGAGCGCGCCGGGCGGGGCGCCGGGGTTGGTGGCGACCTGGAAGGCGACGCGGTCCATGCCCGCCGGTCCCCACTCGGCCTCGGTCAGCGGCTCGACCAGCGTGCGGAACTTGGCCTTGTCCAGCTTCAGCGGCGGCAGTTCGGCGGCCACCGCCTTGTCGAGCAGGCCGGCGGCCTTCTGGCGCCCCTTGCTGAGGTCCTCGGCGGCCTTGCGGTAGGCCTCGCGCGCCGTCTCGGCGTCCCTGGCGAGGCGGGCGAGCAGGTCGCCCTGGTCCTCGATCATCGCCAGCCGGCCGGCCAGCTCGTCGCGCAGGGCCGCCAGCGCGTCCACCGCGACGCCGTGCTTGCGCGACGCGGCGCGGAGC
>JAEYOB010000622.1 GCA_023412175.1 Pseudomonadota bacterium
ACCCTCACCGATCTGCACCCCAACCGGTCATCCCGGCGGGTGTCCGCCATCAACGGCAGGCCGCTTCCATGGGCGTGATGTCGTTGGACCACTCCACGAAACGTTGGATGTTTCCGTCGCGCAAGACCATCGCATGCTGTGTGGTGATTTCAGCTGTCTTTCCAGTGTGCTTGTTGCGCGCGCTTGCTGCGATGCTGACAACCACCAGATTGCCGTTGGCGATCATCTGCTGAACCTCGTACCGGGTGACGAGCCAGTCCTCGGCTACGGCGTGAAAGAAGCGTCGCACCTCTTCGGGGCCATGAAAGGTGCCGGCGAACGACTTGGCAGCGGAAATGTCGAGCGTCGATATCCATTCGACGTCCTCGGCCAAGCGGTCGAAGATGGGCTCGATTTCACCTTTGACGTAGCCGTCATACAGAGTCTTGAGCCATGCGATATCGGGCGACGACATGACATACCTCTCGGGTCAGGGACATGGCGACGCGGCAGCCGTGTCCGGCCGCCACCGGTAGAGCGTGTCGCATTCCGGTTGTATGCGCTATTCCCCATCCGGTGATGTGCCGGCGCTTGCTGGGTTCTGCTGGGCCGGCTTTACGTGAACGCTCCCCCTTGCGTTGCCTGGAGCACCCGCGTATAACGCGCGCTCCACATGGCGGCGAGGCTGGGCCGTGCGCCCAGGGCATGCCCAACCGCCATCCGTTCGAACCCTTAAACCAAGGATCGAAAATGCCCAAGCTGAAGACGAAGAGCGGCGCCAAGAAGCGCTTCAAGGTGACCGCCACCGGCAAGGTGCGCGCCCAGGCCGCCTACAAGCGCCACTGCCTGACGGCCAAGAGCCCGAAGATGAAGCGCAAGGCGCGCGGCATGATGACGCTGTCCGATGCCAACGGCCGGACCGTGTTGAAGAACTGGCTGCGCAACGCCTGATCGGAAGGACCTGACTTATGGCTCGTGTCAAGCGCGGCGTCACCACTCACGCCCGTCACCGCAAGATCCTGAAGCTCGCCAAGGGCTATCGGGGTAGCAATTCCAAGAATTTCCGCATCGCGATCGAGAAGGTCGAAAAGGCGCTTCAATACGCCTATCGCGACCGGCGCAACAAGAAGCGCGCGTTCCGCGGCCTGTGGATCCAGCGTATCAACGCCGGTGTCCGCCAGTACGGCCTGACCTACTCGCGCTTCATGAACGGCATCAAGCTCGCCGGCATCGAGATGGACCGCAAGGTGCTGTCCGATCTGGCCGCGCGCGAGCCGGACGCCTTCAAGGCCCTGGTCGACCAGGCCCAGGCCGCTCTCACCGCGAAGGCCGCCTGATCCGCAGCGCGGGTCACAACGCCTGAACCAGACAAGGGGAGCCGCGCCTACGGGCCGGCTCCCCTTTTTTCTTCATTCTGGGTTTTCCCATTCGGGGTTCTCATGTCGGACGCGCTGAAGAACGAACTGCTGCAGCTGGTCACCGACGCGCCCGACCTTGCGGCCCTCGAAGAGGTGCGGGTCGCGGCGCTCGGCAAGAAGGGCCGCATCACCGGCCTGATGAAGGAGTTGGGCGGCCTGTCGCCCGACGAGCGGCGCGAGCGCGGGGCCGCGCTCAACGCGCTGAAGGACGAGATCGCCGCCGCCATCGACGCGCGCAAGGCCGATCTGGCGAGCGCCCACCTGAAGGCCAAGCTGGAGGCCGAGCGCATCGACGTGACGCTGCCCGTGCGCCCGGAGGTCGAGGGCCGCATCCACCCGATCAGCCAGACCATCGACGAGATCGTCGCCATCTTCGCCGAGATGGGCTTCGCGGTCGCCGACGGCCCGGACGTCGAGGACGACTTCCACAATTTCACGGCGCTGAACTTCCCGCCCGGCCACCCGGCGCGCGACATGCACGACACCTTCTATCTCCCCGACGCGGGGGACAAGAAGATGCTGCTGCGCACGCACACCTCGCCGGTGCAGGTGCGCACCATGCTGTCGAAGAAGCCGCCGATCCGCGTCATCATCCCCGGCCGCACCTTCCGGTCCGACTACGACATGACCCACACGCCCATGTTCCATCAGGTGGAAGGGCTGGTCATCGACGAGGCGACCCACATGGGCCACCTGAAGGGCTGCCTGGTGGATTTCTGCCGTGCCTTCTTCGACGTGGACGACCTGCCGCTGCGCTTCCGCCCGAGCTTCTTCCCCTTCACCGAGCCCTCGGCCGAGGTGGACATCGGCTGCTCGCGCAAGGGCGGCGAGCTGAAGCTGGGCAACTTCGGCGACTGGCTGGAGATCCTCGGCTGCGGCATGGTGCACCCGAACGTGCTGGAGGCCTGCGGCGTCGACTCGACGCGCTACCAGGGCTTTGCGTTCGGCATGGGCATCGAGCGCATCGCCATGCTGAAGTACGGCATCCCCGACCTTCGCACCTTCTTCGAGGCCGACCTGCGCTGGCTGAAGCACTATGGCTTCGTGCCGCTGGACGTGCCGTCGCTCGCCTCTGGCCTGACCCGCTGATCGAGGATCGGATCCATGAAGTTCACGCTGTCCTGGCTGAAGGACCACCTCGACACCGACGCCTCGCTCGACCGCATCGTCGAGGCGCTGACCAGCCTCGGCCTGGAGGTCGAGGGCGTCCATGACCGCTCCAAGGAGCTGGCCGCCTTCCGCATCGCCCACGTCGTCTCCGCCGAGAAGCACCCGGACGCCGACAAGCTGCGCGTGCTGGTCGTCGACACGGGGACTGAAAAACTCCAGGTCGTCTGCGGCGCGCCCAACGCCCGCGCCGGCCTGAGGGGCGTCTTCGCGGCGGAGGGAACCTACATCCCCGGCTCCGACATCACGCTGAAGAAGGGTGTGATCCGCGGCGTCGAGTCGAACGGCATGATGTGCTCGGAGCGCGAGCTGAAGCTGTCCGACGAGCACAACGGCATCATCGAGCTGCCGGAGGATGCGCCGGTCGGCACCCCCTTCGCCGAGTACGCCGGGCTCAACGATCCCGTCATCGACATCAGCCTGACGCCTGACCGCGCCGACTGCGCCGGCGTGCGCGGCATCGCCCGCGACCTCGCGGCGGCCGGCCTGGGCACGCTGAAGCCGATCAACGCCGAGCCGGTCGAGGGCACCTTCAAGAGCCCGATCGACGTGGCGATCGAGCGTCCGGATGCCTGCCCGCTGTTCGTCGGCCGCTTCATCCGCGGCATCCGGAATGGCCCCAGCCCGAAGTGGCTGCAGGATAAGCTGCTGGCCATCGGCCTGCGGCCGATCTCGGCGCTGGTGGACATCACCAACTACATGACCTTCGACGCGGCGCGCCCGCTGCACGTCTTCGACGCCGACAAGGTGTGCGGCGGCATCCTCGTGCGCATGGGCCGCCCCGGCGAGACGCTGAAGGCGCTGAACGGCAAGGAATACACGCTCGACGGCGAGATGACCGTCGTCGCCGACCATGAGCGGGCCGAAGGTCTGGCCGGCATCGTCGGCGGCGAGGAGAGCGGCTGCACCGAGGCGACCACCAGCGTCTTCCTGGAAGCGGCGTGGTTCGATCCGACGCGCACCGCGCACACTGGCCGCCGCCTGGGCATCGACAGCGACGCCCGCTACCGCTTCGAGCGCGGCGTCGATCCGGCCGCGGTGGTGGCGGGCGCCGAGCGCGCCACCCGCCTGATCCTCGAACTGTGCGGCGGTGAGGCGTCGGAACTGGTGATCGCCGGCTCCGAGCCGGAATGGCGCCGCAGCATCGCGCTGCGCTACAGCCGCGTGCTGGCGTTGGGCGGCGTGGACGTGCCGGCGGCCGAGCAGCACCGCATCCTGGAGGCGCTGGGCTTCCGCACGGTCGAGAGCCAAGCCGACCGCGCCGTCTACGAGGTGCCGTCCTGGCG
>JAEYOB010000636.1 GCA_023412175.1 Pseudomonadota bacterium
TCGCGCAAGGGGCTGTCGCAGCGCGAGGTGCAGATCCTGCGCTGCCTGCTGAACGGCAACTCCAACAAGATGATCGCCAACCACCTCCACATCACCGAGGCGACCGTCAAGGTTCACCTCAAAAGCCTGCTGCGCAAGATCAACGCCTCGAACCGCACGCAGGCCGCCATCTGGGCCATGAACAACGGTATGGGCGAAGCCGCCGCCGCCGGCGCCGCCGTGAACTGATCGCTTCAGGCCCTTTCCGCCTTCCTTTGTGTGTTCCTCCCTGCAACTCGGCCAGCCGCTCCCCGCGGCTGGCCATTTTCTTTGCCGGGCATCAGGCGGCGAGCGGCGTGTCCGCGGTGAGGGTGATGTAGGTCTCGCGCTGCTCCGCGAGGTTGCTCAGCAGGTCCGACAGGCTGTCGCGCAGGAACGGAGCCATCGGCGCTTCCAGCTTGCTTTCCACGACGCGCATGAATTCATCCAGGATGCCCAGGTGGACGAGGGAAGCGGCGTGGATCTCGGCGGAAGTCATGCGCTGCGCCATGGCTGTAATCTCCTGATTGGCGTGTATTCGATAAGCCAATTAGGCCGTTTCGCCGGTTAACGAGGTGTTAAAATAGCCGTTCGTTCTAATGACGTTTGAGAGTTACCCCTTGTGTATACTTCGATTGGTAAGAATAGGAGGGATCAGGCTGCGGCGTCGGTCATGGCCTGGTTTTCGGGGGAGGGGGCGGGCTTGATGACGCGGCTGGCGGGCAGGCGCAGCGTCATGGTCGTGCCGGTGCCCGCCGTGCTCCGGCAGGTCAAGGTGCCGCCGTGCAGTTCCATGAAGTTCTTGGAAATCGACAGGCCGAGCCCGGTGCCCTCGTAGCGCCGGCTGGACGAGGTGTCGGCCTGGCGGAACGGCTCGAACAGGTGGGCCATGAACTCCGGTGCGATGCCGATCCCGGTGTCGGCGACGGAGACCGACAGGCCGCCGTCTTCCCGGATGCGGCCGGACAGGGTGATGCTGCCGCCCCGGGGCGTGAACTTCACCGCGTTGGACAGCAGGTTGAGGACCACCTGCCGGAAGGCGCGTCGGTCGACGTTGACCATGGGCAGCCGCTGCGCGTCCGGCAGTGCGTTGACCAGTTCCACCCCGGCGTCGGAGGCGCGGTCGCGAACCATCATTAGGCATTGCGCCACCGCCTCGTACGGGTCCAGCGGCTCCTCGTTCAGCTCGTAGCGGCCGGCTTCGATCTTCGACATGTCGAGCACCGCGTTGACGATGTCCAGCAGGTGCTTGCCGCTGTCGTGGATGTCCTTGGCGCACGCCTTCTGGCGGTCGTTGAGCTGGCCGAAGAACTCGCTGTCCAGGATCTCCGAGAAGCCGATGATGGCGTTGAGCGGCGTGCGCAGCTCGTGGCTCATGTTGGCGAGGAATTCCGACTTGGCGCGGTTCGCCATCTCCGCTTGGCTCTTGGCGGCCAGCAGCTCGGCTTCCTTCTGCTTGCGCTGGGTGATGTCGCGGATGACGCCGACGAAGACGCGGCCGCGCGCCTCGTCCGTGGCGTCGTGCAGCACCAGTTCGCTCACCGCCAAGTTCATCGGGAAGGTCGAACCGTTGCGGCGCAGGGCCTGCACCTCGCGGTCGGCGCCGATGATGCGCGACGCCTCGCCCGGCCGGTACTCACGCATCCAGCGGTCGTGGTCGCGGCGGAACCCCTCGGGGATGAGGAGGGAAACGCTCTGGCCGACCACCTCGGCCTCGCCGTAGCCGAACATCTGCTCGGCCGCGGGGTTGAACGTCTCGATGCGGCCGCGGGAGTCGATGGTGACCACCGCGTCCACCATGGATTCCAGGATGCCGCGGATGCGGCGCGAGGCCTGCGCCAGCTTCTCCTGGTCCAGTTCGCGCCGGCGGTGCTGGCCGATGATGAACCAGGTCAGCAGGACGATGGCGCCGGTCATCGACAGGCCGATGAACGTCCACGCCGCGCTGTCGCGCCGCCAGTCGGCCAGCGCGGAGTCGAGCGCCACCGTGGTGACGACGGTGAGGGGATAGTCGTGCGGGCGGCGGAAGCTGACCAGCCGCTCGGCCCGGCCGTCGGCGGTCTTCAGCACGACCGTGTCCTCGGACCCCTGCAACGCCGCGCTCAGCGCCGGCCAATCGCCGAGCGTGGCGCCGAACGGCGCCTCCGCGGCCGGCTGGTGCGCCACCACGGTGCCGTCCGCCAGCGCCAGCGTCGCGGTGCCGTGCACGT
The DNA here is from genome assembly GCA_023412175.1 of Pseudomonadota bacterium. Classification (GTDB taxonomy): domain Bacteria; phylum Pseudomonadota; class Alphaproteobacteria; order Azospirillales; family Azospirillaceae; genus Azospirillum. The sequence goes on from JAEYOB010000636.1 coordinate 2,229, forward strand.
CGCTGCGCAGGTCGGCGAAGCTGCGGTCCAGGTAGGCGGGGCTGACCAGGACGACCAGCACGCCGGCGAAGCCGCCGTCCGGCGCGTTGATCCGCCGGCTCAGGGGAATGACCGTGTTGCCGGGGAAGACGCGGCTGGCCATCGGCGCGCCGATGTGCAGGCCGGCGTCGGCGCGGTCGCGGTGCGTCGTGAAGTAGGACCGGTCGGTGAGGTCCAGCGGCGGCGGCTCGCGGTCGGCGGAATGGTGCCGGATGCGGCCGTCGGCATCGACCACCACGAGGTCGGCGATCTGCGGGAAGGCGTCGCGCCGGCCGCGCAGGTACTCGTACACGCCTGCCGCGGCGCGGGTGCCGGCCTCGGGATGGATGCTCAGCACGTACTGCACGTCGGCGAACAGCTGGTCGACGCCGAAGATGCGCTGCACCGCGTCGGATTCCAGGGTGCGCGCCAGATGCCGGGCGCCGGTGCGCACCGATTCCATGGTCTCGCTGTGGTGCTGCCAGATGCCGTAGCCGATCAGCGCGTTGACCACGCCGATGAACGCCGCACCCGAAGCGACCATCAGGAAGCGGACGGACCCCAGCGTCTGCCGGACCCGCTCCGCCAGCCCGTCGGGCGGCGTCCCACGGCGCGGCGGCGGAGCCGCCGGGGGGGCGGATCGGGCGTGCATGGGCGTCGGTGAGGGG
>JAEYOB010000660.1 GCA_023412175.1 Pseudomonadota bacterium
CCGTTACTCGAAGCCGATGCAGGAGAAGGCCGCCGGCGGCTTCACCTGGACCGAGGACAACCTGAAGGCCTACCTGAACGCCCCGAAGGAAGTCGTTCCGGGCGGCACGATGGCCTACGCCGGCCTGAAGAACGTTCCGAAGTTCAAGGCCGACCCGGAGAAGGCCGCCAACGATCTGATCGCCTACTTGGCCGAGCAGAAGTAAGCGCGCTGGCGTTTGCCGCGACATCCGGGCCGGAGGGGCAACCCTCCGGCCCGGTTCGTTTTCAGCCCGTCGCCTCCAGGCTCTTGGTCGCCACCTCGAAGACGTCCGGCGACAGGCCGGGCTGGGCGGCGATGCGCTTCAGCTCGGCGCGCATCAGCTCCTGCCGGCCGGAATCGTAGCGGCGCAGGCGGGAGAACGGTCCCATCAGGCGGGCCGCCACCTGCGGGTTCATCGGGTCGAGCTTCAGCACCTGGTCGGCCAGGAAGCGGTAGCCGGCACCCCCCGGCTCGTGGAACCGCACCGGGTTGCCGCCGGCGAATCCGCCGATCAGCGCATAGACCTTGTTGGGATTGCGGATCTCGAACGCCGGATGGTCGAGCAGGCGCGTCACCTCGGCCAGGGCATCCGGCCGGCTGGCCGTCGCCTGCACGCTGAACCATTTGTCGACCACCAGCGGCTCGCCCTTCCAGCGCCCGTAGAACCCGGCCAGCGCGTCGTCCCGCTCCGTGGCCTCGGAGCCGGCGAGCAGCCCCAGCGCCGCGATGGCGTCGGTCATGGCATGGGCGCCGTGGAACTGGCCGACACACAGGCCGACCGCCTCGGCGTCCTCCAGCGCCATCAGGTAGGCGAGGCAAAGGTTCTTCAGCGCGCGGCGGCCGATGGCGGCGGCGTCCACGGAGAACGGCTCGTTGCCGGCGTTGGCGCGGTAGCCGGCCAGCCACTTGGGCCGCAGCGCCGCCGCCAGTCGCTTGCGGGCGAACTCTCGCGCGGTGTGGATGGCGTCGGGGTCGATCACCGGCATCTGCGTGCCGAGGTAGGACTCCGTCGGCAGCACCAGCGCCTGGGCGGCGAAGGCCGGGTCCCTGGAGGCGTCGTCCAGCACCGCCTCCACGGCGGCGATGAAGCTGGCCGGCAGTTCCAGCGCCCGGCCGGCCTGCGCGTCGGCGACGAGGCCCAACAGGATCCGGGTGCCCAGCGTCTGCCCGGCCTCCCAGCGGTTGAAGGCGTCGCTGTCGTTGGCCATGAGGAAGGTCAGGTCCGCGTCCGACAGGTCGGTCTTCAGCGTCACCGGCGCCGAGAAGCCGCGCAGCAGCGACGGCACCGGGCGGGCCGGGACGTCGATGAACTCGAACACCTGTTCGCTGTCCCTGACATGCAGCACGCGGCTGGTGCCGCCGGCCTGCGCTTCCCCCTTCAGCGTCAGCGGCACATCGTTGCCGTCCGGCCCCAGCAGGCCGATGGCTAGCGGGATGTGCATGGGCAGCTTGGCCGGCTGGCCCGGCGTCGGCGGCACGGTCTGGCGCACGGTCAGCCGGTAGGTCTGCGCCGCGCTGTCATGGACGCCCGACGCCTCGACGGCCGGCGTGCCGGCCTGCCGGTACCACAGCTTGAACTGGCCGAGGTCCACGCCGGTGGCATCCTGCATGGCGGCGACGAAGTCGTCGCAGGTCACCGCCTGACCGTCGTGCCGCTGGAAGTAGAGGTCCATTCCCTTGCGGAAGCCCTCCTTGCCCAGCAGCGTGTGCATCATGCGGATGACTTCCGAGCCCTTGTCGTAGACGGTGGGCGTGTAGAAGTTGTTGATCTCGACGTAGGTGTCCGGCCGCACCGGGTGGGCCATGGCGCCGGAATCCTCGGGGAACTGCACGGTGCGCAGGCGCTGCACGTCGGCGATGCGCTTGACCGGGCGGGAGTTCATGTCGGACGAGAACTCCTGGTCGCGGAAGACGGTCAGCCCCTCCTTCAGCGACAGCTGGAACCAGTCGCGGCAGGTGACGCGGTTGCCGGTCCAGTTGTGGAAGTATTCGTGCGCCACCACGGCTTCGATGCCCAGGAAGTCCTGGTCGGTGGCGGTCTCCGGCTTCGCCAGGATGTACTTGGTGTTGAAGACGTTGAGCGACTTGTTCTCCATCGCCCCCATGTTGAAGTCCGACACGGCGACGATGTTGAAGATGTCCAGGTCGTACTCCAGCCCGAACACCTCCTCGTCCCAGGCCATGGACTTCTTCAGCGAGGTCATGGCGTGGCCGACCTTGTCCTCGTTGCCGGGCTCGACGTAGATGCGCAGGGTCACGTCGCGGCCGGACGCGGTGCGGAACCGGTCTTCGGCGTGGCGCAGGTCGCCGGCCACCAGGGCGAACAGGTAGGATGGCTTGGGGAACGGGTCGTCCCAGCGTGCCCAGTGCCGGCCGTCCGGCGCATCGCCGTCCGCCACCAGATTGCCGTTGGACAGCAGCACGGGATAGCGCGCCTTGTCCGCCTCGATGGTGGTCACGTAGCGCGCCATCACGTCGGGGCGGTCGATGAAGTAGGTGATGCGCCGGAATCCTTCCGCCTCGCACTGCGTGCAGAAGTTGCCCGACGACTTGTAGAGGCCCTGGAGCGCCGTGTTCTCCTGCGGCTTGATGCGGACCACGGTCTCCAGCGTGAAGGAGCCCGGCACGCGGGGGATGGTCAGGTGCGCGGCGTCCACGCTGTAGCTCTCCGGCGCCAGGGGCTTGCCGTCCAGCGCCACCGAGACCAGTTCCAGCCGCTCGCCGTCGAGGACCAGCGCCGGGGCCTCCGCACCGTCACGCGCGAGGTCGCCCCGCGCCGGGTTGCGGCGGATCGCCAGCGTGGCACGGACGGTTGCGTGGTCCTCGCGCAGGTCGAAGTGCAGGTCCACCGTGTCGATGAGGTGCGCGGGCGGCCGGTAGTCCTTGAGGTGGATCGCCTTCGGCGTGACCTTCGCGATGCCTTTGTCCATAGCGGCTTCTTTCTGTTCCCGTTGGGCTGGGTTCTCGTTAGGTGTGGCGTAGAGCGTTGGCTTCAACCCGGTCAAGCGGCGGAAGGCGTTGGGCACCATGCCGTTTTGCCGATTGACGCGCCGGCCCGCGGCCCCTACCCAGCACGGCAACTCGACGGGAAGGGAGCGGGCAATTGGAAACGCTGGTCAGCGTGCTGGTGGTGTTCTTCGTGGTGGTCGATCCGATCGGCCTCGTGCCGGTGTTCCTCGGCCTGACGCAGGGATTCGACGCCCGTCGTAAGCGCATGATCGCGTTGCGCGGCACGGCGCTCAGTCTGGCGATCCTGGTGTTCTTCGCCTATTTCGGCCGGCAGGTGCTGCACGCGCTGGGAATCGAGATGCCGGCCTTCCGGATCGCCGGTGGCGCGCTGCTGTTCTGGATCGCCTTCGAGATGCTGTTCCAGCGCCGCTCCGACCGCAAGGAGAAGGCCGCCGACCAGGCCCGCACCGACGAGGAGGCGCACGACCTGGCCGTCTTCCCGCTGGCCATCCCGCTGATCGCCGGGCCGGGGGCCATCGCCTCGGTGATGCTGCTGATGGACCAGTACGGGCG
>JAEYOB010000677.1 GCA_023412175.1 Pseudomonadota bacterium
GCCCGGACCCGCCGGAGGTCAGCGAGCCGGTCTACACCACCGCCGACGGCGTTGCCTTCGTGCCCGGCCTCGTCGCCGGCTTGGCGGGCGGGATCCAGGCCGACCTGGAGGAGCCGCCGGAGCCGGGCGACCCGCTGCTGGACGAGGCCGGTAACCTGCTGGGCGTGGCGCTGGCCGGGCGGCAGGAGGCCGGTCTGTCCCGCTTCGTGCCCATCGCCGAGGCGCTGGCGGCGCTGGGCGCGGTGTCGGCGCCGGACACCATGCGGCAAGACGCCAATCTTGACGGGCCGGGCCTTCCCCCCACATAGACCCTCATCCTTTCGCGGGCTGACCTTCGGTCGAAGGAGCCGGCCGGGCGGAAGGCCCATTCCTTTTGCTTCGGGTCCCTATGACCGCTCACGATCCCATCCAGTGGCACGGCACGACCATCCTCTCGGTCCGCAAGGGCGGGCAGGTGGTGGTGGTCGGCGACGGCCAGGTCTCCTTCGGGCAGACGGTGATGAAGGCCAACGCGCGCAAGGTCCGGCGCCTTGCCAACGGCGAGGTGATGGCCGGCTTAGCCGGCGCCACCGCCGACGCCTTCACCCTGTTCGAGCGCCTGGAAGCCAAGCTGGAGCAGCACCCCGGCCAGCTCACCCGCGCCTGCGTGGAACTCGCCAAGGACTGGCGCACCGACCGCTACCTCCGCCGGCTGGAGGCGATGATGGCGGTGGCCGACCGGAACGTCAGCCTCGTGCTCACCGGCAACGGCGACGTGCTGTAGCCGGAGGACGGCCTGATCGGCATCGGCTCCGGCGGCTCCTACGCGCTGGCCGCGGCGCGGGCGCTTATCGACGTGGACGGCCTCGATGCCGAGGCCATCGCCCGCAAGGCGATGAAGATCGCCGGCGACATCTGCGTCTACACCAACCAGAACGTTACCCTGGAAAAGATCGTCCTATGACCTCCTTCAGCCCCCGCGAGATCGTCTCGGAACTCGACCGCTACATCGTCGGCCAGCACGAGGCCAAGCGCGCGGTCGCCATCGCGCTGCGCAACCGCTGGCGCCGCCAGCAGCTGCCGGAGGGCCTGCGCGAGGAGGTCCTGCCCAAGAACATCCTGATGATCGGCCCGACCGGCGTCGGCAAGACCGAGATCGCCCGCCGGCTGGCGAAGCTCGCCCAGGCGCCGTTCCTCAAGGTCGAGGCGACCAAGTTCACCGAGGTCGGCTATGTCGGCCGCGACGTCGAGCAGATCGTCCGCGATCTGGTGGAGATCTCCATCACGCTGACCAAGGAGCGCCTGCGCAAGGAGGTCGCCGCCAAGGCCGAGCTGCGCGCCGAGGAGCGGGTGATCGACGCCCTGTGCGGCGAGAATTCCAGCACCGAGACGCGGCAGAAGTTCCGCAAGATGCTGCGCGAAGGGTCGCTGAACGACAAGGAGATCGAAATCCAGGTCGCCGACAGCGGCATGGCCGGGATGCCGACCTTCGACATCCCCGGCATGCCGGGCGCGCAGATGGGCATGCTCAACCTCGGCGACATGTTCGGCAAGGCCTTCGGCGGCCGGACCAAGACCCGCCGCATGACGGTGGCCGAGAGCCACGGCGTGCTGATGGCCGAGGAGTCCGACAAGCTGCTGGACCAGGAAAAGGTCGTTTCGGAAGCGATCCAAGCGGTCGAGCAGAACGGCATCGTCTTCCTGGACGAGATCGACAAGATCTCCGCCCGGTCGGAGAACCGCGGCGGCGGCGACGTCAGCCGCGAGGGCGTGCAGCGCGACCTGCTGCCGCTGATCGAGGGGACGAACGTCAACACGAAGCACGGCACGGTGAAGACCGACCACATCCTGTTCATCGCGTCCGGCGCCTTCCACGTCGCCAAGCCGTCCGACCTGCTGCCCGAGTTGCAGGGCCGCCTGCCGATCCGCGTCGAGCTGAAGCCGCTCAGCCAGGAGGATTTCCGCCGCATCCTGACCGAGCCGGAAGCCAGCCTGATCAAGCAGTACAAGGCGCTGCTGAAGACCGAGGAGGTGACGCTCGACTTCACCGACGACGCCATCGACGAACTGGCGCGGCTGGCCGCCGACATCAACGGCTCGGTCGAGAACATCGGCGCCCGGCGCCTGCACACGGTGATGGAGCGCCTCTTGGAGGAGATCAGCTTCACCGCCAGCGACAGGACTGGCGAGAGCGTCACCATCGACGCCGCGCTGGTGCGCGAGCGGGTCGGCAATCTGGCGAAGAACGCCGACCTGTCGAAGTTCATCCTGTAGCGGTGCAGGCGCCGGACCCGGCGCCTTCCCGCTTGCGCCACGGCGGGTCCGGGCCCGCCATGGTGCAAGGCACGCCTGCCAAGTCCGCATGACTGGGGAAGGGGCCGTCGCCCATATTCCAGGGCATGCGCCACAACTCCACCCTCGAACCGCCCGACGGCCTCGCCGTTCCCGATCAGGACCGGCGCCCGCCCGGCCCGCCGGTTGCCGACGGTCTGCCGGTGCCGCAGCGCTATTGGGCGATGCTGACCATGGCGGTGGCGCTGACCATGGCGGTGCTCGACGGGGTGATCGCCAACATCGCGCTGCCGACCATCGAGAAGGACCTGGCCATCACCGCCAGCGGCGTGATCTGGGTGGTCAACGCCTATCAGCTGGCGGTCACGGTGTCGCTGTTTCCGCTTGCCTCGCTGGGCGACATCCTCGGCTGCCGGCGGATCTACTGGCTCGGGCTGGCGGTGTTCACGCTGGCCTCCCTGGCCTGCGCGCTGTCGGACTCCCTGCTCACGCTGACGCTGGCGCGGGTGGTGCAGGGCTTCGGCGCGGCGGGGATCATGAGCGTCAACATGGCGCTGGTGCGCTACATCTACCCGCAGAACCAGCTTGGGCGCGGGGTGGGGTACAACGCGCTGATCGTCGCCGTGTCCTCGGCGGCCGGGCCGACCGTCGCGGCGGCGTTGCTGTCGCTGGGCACCTGGCAGTGGCTGTTCGCGGTCAACGTGCCGCTGGGGCTGCTGGCGCTGGTCATTGCCGCAAAGTCGCTGCCGCACTCGCCGCGCGCGGCGCACCGCTTCGACTGGGTAAGCGCCGGGCTGAACGCGCTGACCTTCGGGCTGCTGATCACCGGCTTCAAGGGGCTGGACGGCAGCCAGCCGGGCTGGCTGGTCGGGGTGGAGCTGGCGGGCGCGCTGCTGTCCGGCTGGGCGCTGGTGCGGCGGCAGGTGTCGCAGACCGCGCCGCTGCTGCCCGTCGACCTGCTGCGGCTGCCGGTGTTCGCGCTGTCGGTGGTGACCTCGGTCTGTTCCTTCGCGGCGCAGATGATGGCCTTCGTGGCGCTGCCCTTCTTCTTCGAGGACGTGATCGGCCGCACGCAGGCGGAATCCGGGCTGCTGATGACGCCCTGGCCGCTGGCGGTCGCGGTGGTGGCTCCCATCGCCGGGCGGCTGGCCGACCGCTATGAGCCGGGGCTGCTGAGCGCCGCCGGGCTGGCGGTGATGGCCGCCGGGCTGGGCGCATTGGCGCTGCTGCCGGCGCACCCCGACACGCTGCACATCGCCGGGGCGATGCTGGTGTGCGG
>JAEYOB010000710.1 GCA_023412175.1 Pseudomonadota bacterium
CCCGTTGCCGCCACCTGAACCGCCGCGCGGCATCGCCGTGACGCCGCTGCCTCCGGCCAGCGCGGTGCCCCCGCAGTTCCCGCCACCCCAGCCGTCGCCGCGCGACGAGGTGCTTGCCGCGGTCGAGGGGTTCTACACGGCGCTTTCGCAGGGCGACGGCCAGCGGGCCAACGAGTTCCTGGTGCCGGAGAAGCGCAACCGGGGCGCCTACGAGGCCGCCTCCATGACCCGCTTCTACTCGGCCATGAGCGAGCCACTGCGGGTGATCGGCGTCGGGCGACTCGATCCGGAGGTGGTCCGCGTGCAGTACGCCTACACGCACCAGAGCGGCCGGCACTGCGATGGGGTGGCCGACGTCACCGTGAACCGTTCCGGCGGCCGGGCGCTGATCGAGCGGATCCGCGCGCTGAGCGGTTGCTGACCCGGCCGCGGAGACGGGTGGAGGGTAGTACCTCGCACGACGCCGCGGCGCGGCTGGAACGCCGGCAGGTCCATGTATGTTGCATTCCCACACGCACCGGCGGGGAGCGCGGCGATGGTGGACGTCCTGCGGCGGCACAACGTGACGGTGGGCGGGTGCGGCCACAAGGCGCTCATCCTCGGCCACGGGTTCGGCACCGACCAGCGCGTGTGGCGGCGTATCCGCCCCTGGGCCGAAGGGCATTTCCTCACCATCGGTTACGACGCGGCCGGCAGCGGGGCCTCCGGCTACGACGGGTTCCGCCATGGCTCGCTGGCCGGCTTCGCCGAGGATCTGCTTGCCATTCTGGATGCCTTTGGCATCGAGAGCTGCGTCTATGTCGGGCACGAGGCCGGCGCCATGGCCGGGGTGCTCGCCGGCGTCCTGGCGCCGCAGCGCTTCGAGCGGATGGTTCTGCTCGCTCCCAGCGCCTGCGGCGTCGACCGCGAACGCTACCGCAGCGGCATCGACGCCCTGACCATGCGGCGGATGATCGGCTGTATGACCATCAATTACGCCGCCTGGGTGCGCGAGTTCGCGGCGCTGGCGGTGGACGCTCCGTCCTGCAGTCCGGAAGCGGAGGAGGTGGCGTCCTGTCTCGGCGCGCTGCGGCCCGACATCACCTTCCGGCTGGCCGCCGTGGCGTTCCAGTCCGATCTGCGCGGCTGGATCGACGACTTCGAGGTGCCGGCGGTGCTGGTGCACGCCGAGGACGACCCGCTCGTGCCCGTCGAGGCGGCGCGGCACCTGTATGGCTTGTGGCCCTGTGCCGACCGCGAGGTTCTGGCTGTCTCCGGCCACCTGCCGCACCTGACCGCACCCGACCTCGTGGTCGGCGTGCTGGCCCGGCACCTGAAGGACGTGGCGCGGGCCTGAAGGGCAGGGTAAGACTCCGCGTTCCCAGCCTCCTTCCGCCGGCCGTATGATCGACGCGTTCCTCGCAGCGCCCCTCGTCCAGGGCATCGGCCTTGCCGGCAGCGCCTGCGGCATGGGCTGGCCGCTGTTCCGCAGCCGCGTCGGCATGCTGCTGGCGCAACTCGTCACCAATCTGTGCTTCGCAGCGCACTACGCGCTGCTGGGTGCCGCAACCGGCGGCGCCATGAACCTGCTGGCGGCGGCGCAGGTCGGCGCCGCCATCCCGCTCGGCACCCGGCCGGGGTTCCGGCTGGTCTATCTGGCGGTGCTGCCGTTCATCGCGGCCGGCGTCGCGCTGACCTGGAACGGCCTGCCGTCGGCCTTCGCGGCGGCGGGTTTCGCCCTGGTCAGCGTCGCGCGCTACCAGCTCGATGTGCGGCGGTTCCGTCTCATCATGGCGGTGGCGCTTCCGTTCTGGTTCGGCCACAACTTGCTGGTCGCCTCGGTTCCCGGCATGCTGTCGGACGTGGTGGGCATGGCGCTGAACCTCGCCATGCTGGTGCGCCTGCGGCGGCCGGCGGCGCAGATGCCCCTTTGACCGGCGATGCTTCGTCTTCGATACATCGGCTATTGACCGGCGTGAACGGCGACCGGGTAGAATGGCGCCGCGACTGGGGGATGAGAGCATGAAGACCGATATTCCGGGATTGCGGCAACAGGACGCGGCGACCGTCCGCACCATTCCGCTGTTCCAACGGCTGTCCGACCGTGCGCTTACCATGCTCGTGGGCACCGCCCAGGTGCGTTCGGTGCCGCGCGGCACCACGCTGTTCGTGCAGGACGAGGTGGCCGACCGCTTCTTCGTGCTGTTGGAGGGCTGGGTGAAGCTCTACCGCCTGACCCGCGACGGCGCGGAAGCGGTGGTGAACGTCGTTGCGCCGGGCGAAACCTTCGCCGAGGCCGCCATGTTCGCCAGCGGCAAGTTCCCGGTGTGCGCCGAGGCCGTCTCCGATTCGCGCCTGATGACGCTGACGGCGGAGGGCTTTGCTCGCTGCCTGCGCGAGGACGACCAGATCGCCTTCGCCATGCTCGGCTCGCTGTCGCTGCGCCTGCGCCACCTCGTGCAGGCCATCGAGCAGCTGCAGGTGCAACCCACCCCGCAGCGCGTCGGCACTTTCCTGCTGCGCTTCTGCCCGGAGGGGCCGGGCTCGGCGGTGTTCGCGCTGCCCTTCGACAAGGCGCTGATCGCGCGCCGCCTGGGCATGCAGCCGGAGACCTTCTCGCGGGCGCTGGCCAAGCTGCGCGCGGTGGGCGTGGAGGCGCACGGCTCAACCATCTCGGTGTCCGACCTGGAGGATCTGCGCCGATTCTGCCATGCCGAGCCGGACGACGAGGAGGGCGATTGAGGGGCCCCGGCTGGTCATACAGCCGTGGGCTGTGATATCGTGCCGGGCTATGGTGAGGAGCGGGACAGGGCCGTATGAGCGACGAGTTTCTGTTTGCCGATGAGGAGCCGGGCTCGGACACCGGGGCGGCGTCGGCGAAGGAGGACATCGCGTCGGAACCGGCCGAACCCTGGCTGATCCTCATCGTCGACGACGATCCCGCCATCCACGCCACCACCAAGATGGTGCTGCGCGGCTTCACCTTCGAAGGCCGCCCGGCACAGTTCCTCTCGGCCGCCACCGCCGCCGAGGCGCAGAGGATCCTGGCGGAGACGCCCCAGGTCGCCGTCGTGCTTCTCGACGTGGTGATGGAGTCCGACGACGCCGGCCTGCGTCTGGTGCGCCACATCCGCAGCGAGCTGAAGAACCGCCGCGTCCGCATCATCCTGCGCACCGGCCAGCCCGGTCAGGCGCCGGAGCGCGACGTCATCCTCAATTACGACATCAACGACTACAAGTCGAAGACCGAGCTGACGGCGCAGAAGCTGTTCACCTCGGTGGTGGCGGCGCTTCGCGGATACCAGGACATCTCGGCCATCGAGCAGCACCGGCTGGGGCTGGAGCGTATCCTGAACGCGTCCTCCGCCTTGCTCGACAAGCGCACCATTGCCGGGTACGTCGAGGACGCCGTGCAGCAGATCCTTGCGGTCTGCCCGGCATGCACCGGCGCGCTGCTGGGCAGCCGTTCCGGCGAACAGCCGGGCGGGGGAGCAGGCGGGCCGCTGGTGCTGGGCGGCGGCGGCCGGCTGGCCGGGCTGGAGGGGCGTCGGGTCGGCGCGGTCCTGCCGGA
>JAEYOB010000727.1 GCA_023412175.1 Pseudomonadota bacterium
CCGCGGGATGGTCGCGTTCCAGGCCGATCTGCACCAGGAAGCCCAGGCAGCGGGCGGTCACGTCCGCCGTCGGCGGATCGAGCAGCGCGGCGTGGTCGGCGAAGGGGTTGTGGTTGAGGTAGTGCCGGGTGTTGTCGGCGTCGTAGGCGCCCCACCCGCCGTTGCGGCTCTGCATGCCGAGGATCCATTCGGCGGCCCGCGCGACCGCCCCGGCGTAGCGCCGCGGATCGGCGCGGTGCAGCGCCATGGCGACCACCGCCGTGTCGTCGGTGTCCGGATAGAGGTCGTTGCGGTACTGGAACGCCCAGCCCCCCGGCCGGGGCGTCCCGCCGCGCCGGCCTTCCGCCCAGTCGCCGGCACAGTCCAGGATCTGCCGGTCGCGCAGCCAGTCCAGCGCCGGCCGCAGCACGGGGCCGTCCGGCGCCTCCCCGGCGTCCATCAGCGCGTGCGCCGCGAGCGCGGTGTCCCACACCGGCGATACGCAGGGCTGGCAGTACCCCTTGCCGCACCCCTTGCCGCCCTGGCCGGTCAGCAGCCTGTCGATGGCGCGGCGCGCGGTCGCGACGTGGGCGTGGTCCGGTGGATAGCCCAGCGCGCGGAGGGCCAGGAGCGCGTTGGCCATGGCCGGGAAGATCGCGCCCAGCCCGTCCTCGCCGTTCAGGCGTTGCAGCAGGAAGGCCTCTGCCCTTCCGATGGCGCGCCGGCGGAGACCGCGCGGCATCAGCGGCTCCATCGCGCGCAGCGCGCGGTCGAGCGCGAGAAAGGCCGTGCCCAGGGGCGCGCCCGTCGGATTGACGTTGTAGCGGCGCTCCCGGTCCGGCGGCACGGCGAACAGTTCGCCGATGTGGACGCCCTTTGCGTTGCGGGCCTGCGGCTTCAGCGCCATGAGGATCAGCAGCGGCACGAGCACGACGCGCGACCAATAGGCCATCTTCGAGAGATGCACCGGGAACCAGCGTGGCGCGAGCATCAGCTCCACCGGCATCGCCGGCACCGCGCGCCACGGCACCTCGCCGTGCAGGGCGAGCAGAACGCGGGTGAAGACGTTGGTGCGGGCGGCCCCCCCGGCGGCGAGGACGGCTGCGCGCGCGCGGCGCATGTGATCCTCCTGCGGATCGTCGCCGATCACCTTGAGCGCGAAGTAGGCCTTGACCGAGGTGCTGAGGTTGGTGTCGCCGCCGTGGAACAGAGGCCAGCCCCCGTCGGCGTTCTGCGCGCTCCGGAGGTAGCGGCCGAGGCGGGCCTCCAACCCGGAGTCCGCGGGTTCGCCGAGGAAATGGCGCATCAGGATGTATTCGGCCGGGATCGTCGCGTCCGCCTCCAGCTCGAACACCCAGTGGCCGTCGTCCCGCTGCGCCGCCTTGAGCGCTGCCGTCGATCGGCGGACCACCCCGTCGAGAGCGGCGTCGTCAGCGTCGTTGGCGGCGGCGGCGCTCGGGGCCGGAAAAGGGATCGGTCCATCCATGCGAGTTCCCCCGGAGTCAACCCGACGCTCCGGCGCCGGTCACGTGGATGGCCGCCATGCCGGCCGAGCGTCAGCGGCGCCTCGCCGCCGCGGGCTGGGGCTTCGTCCGCATCGGGGCGGACCGTGACGTGAGCTTATTGCTGCCGGACACGCCGCATCAGCGCGGCGAATTCATTCCAATCTATGACGGAGTCGTGGTTGGTGTCCGCGAGCGTGAATGCGCTGTCCACGACGTTGAGGAATTCCATGGTGTTGATCTTGCCGCCCGCCCCGGCTATCCGGTCGAAGACGTCCTCCGGAAGCGCCGTTTCGTCGCGTGTCAGGACAAGATCTCTGTTCCTGTCCATGATATAGAATATGAGCATTTGATTGTTCTTGAATTCCGGCAGAGAAACGATGCCGTCGCCGTTCTCGTCCAGCAATTCGAACGTGTGCCGGTCGCGCCTTTCGTATTTCGAGGCCTCGGTCTTTGGCTTTGAGGTTTCGGCTTTCGGCTTTTCGGCCGCCGCCGCCGGATTGATGGCGAGCGCGGTTAGAAGAACGATCGGCACCAGCACCATTCCCGTTCTCGCCGCCACGACCGGCCTCCCGTGTTGGACCTGGACATCCCGACAGCGGAGGGGGGCGGGGGGATTCCTGCGCCCGGACCGCACACAGGCCCGCTCCGCACGGTCATCAAGCCGTGGGCCGGCGCCTCTTTGGAAGTATCATGCCGCCGGCGCGGCCGGTGCTACCGTAACGCGCCGTAAGGCCGCGGGCGGATTGCCGGCTATTCGGCCTCGCGCGTCTGGACGGATGCCGACAACCGCTTCGTACGGATGGCGGTGACCGCGCACTGGAGAGGGCGATCCGGTGCGGTCTGGGAGATTTCGGGACAGAGCGCGGCCATCGACCACATCTGGGCCGGTTGCGGCGCCATGGCGACGGAGCACGGCGCCACGCCGGCCCCGGTCCGGGGCTGCGTCCCGGCGGACGGTCCGGGCGCGACCTCGACGTCCGGAGCGATGCCGACGCAGTCCACCGAGGCGCCGGACGGCCGGAAGTAGCGCGCGGTGGTCAGGCGGACGGCCTCGCCGCCGGGCAGCCAGTACACCGTCTGCACCGACCCCTTGCCGAAACTCCGTGTCCCGAACAGCACGGCCCTGCGGTAATCCTGCAACGCCCCGGCGACGATCTCCGCCGCCGACGCGGTGCGGCCGTTGATCAGCACCGCCACCGGCAGCCCGGCTATCGGGTCCCTGGACGGGCCGGCGAAATAGTGCCGCGTCCCCACGCCGTGACCGCGTGTCGAGACGACCTCCTCCGTTCCAAGAAACAGCTCGGCGACCTTGACGCCCTGCTCAAGCAGGCCGCCGGGGTTGTCCCGCAGGTCGAGCACGGCCCCGGCCAGCCGGCCCCGGCTCTGCCGGCGCATGTTCGCCATGGCGTCGCTCACCTGCCGGCTGGTGTGGTCGTCGAACTGCCTGATGCGGATATGGGCGACGTCGCCGTCCAGCCGGTAAGCGACGGGGCGGAATTTGGCGGGCTTGCGGGCATTGCCCGTCCGCGCTGCGGGCTTTTCGTCGGGAATGGCCGCCAGGTGGCCCTGGATCTCCTCACGCAGGTCGCGTACGTGCTCGGCATCGAGGAACGCCGAGTAGGAATCGAGCGACGCCAGCATGCCGTCGATCGCCGCCTCGGTGAGGACGCGCCGGGACGCGCCGGAATCGACGATGCTTCTGACCTTGAATGCCTCGACCGCCGCTCCGACCAGCGCGTGCGGGTTGGACGGCGTCACGTACGAGGTCAGCACAAGGCGCAGCGCGTCCGCGAAGAGAGCGTGGTCCTGGTCAGCGCCCGTGCGCGGCGCCGGGTATCGTGCCTCGACCTCGCTCCGGTACCGTTCCAGCGCCGCCCTGACGTCCGCGCGTTCATCGACGCCCGACGCGCACGCTGCCTGGAGAAGACAGGAAAGCAACAGGGCAAGCCGGATCATCGGCTTTGTGACTGTGCATCCCTTTCTGCCCATTCCGCTTTCCTGTCCATTCCGCTTCCTTGGAAGCAGCCGCGCCATCGAACTGGTCTGAAACGTAAGGGAACACGCCAAGTGAAAGAGTGGCGCGCTCCACACACAGGTTTGCCAAGCGGCCCGGTATGATCGGGTGGGAAAACCGACGTCCGGCGCAACAGCAACGCGGTGCGAAAGCGGTATGCCATATGAGGAAGTCTTGCGGCAACGCGTTCGCCGGCCCGCCGCCGGGGTGCCCCGAAAAGAACACGGAATGCTGTTCTATGCGTACTCTTCGCGCTTCAGCCACGCCACGGCGTCGGCCAGGGCATCGTCCAGCCCGCGGGGGCGGTAGCCGAGGGTGCGGGCCGCCTTGCCGGAGTCCACGCCGGCGGCGGCGAGCGCCAGACGTACGCCGGTGACCGGCGCGCGGGGAGGGCGGTTGGAGATGCGGTCGCTGATCCATTCGTCCAGCATCGCGG
>JAEYOB010000825.1 GCA_023412175.1 Pseudomonadota bacterium
GTGTCGGGCCGCACCAGATAGGCGATGTGCTTGGTCATGCTGCCGCTGACCTGCTCGGCCCAGGCGGCGCGCTCCAGCCAGGACAGGCCGTCCAGCCGCTTCAGGATCCGCGGGTCCTTGACCCAGGTGGTGGGCTGGTAGCGCGCCGGCTCGACCAGCGCCGCCACGGCGAGGCCGGCCGATTCCGCCAGTTCCACCAGTTCCGGCACGCCGTAGGGACGGTCGCAGGAGTGCAGCAGCAGGTCGTACAGGTTGGCGTCGGAGGTCTGGTGGTCGCTGAGGAACGGGTTGCGGTTCAGCCAGTTGGTGGCCGGAAGCTGGCCGAGCAGCCGGCGGGCCAGCGCCACCTTCTCCGGCGGCGTCATTCCCGCGGTCATGGCGCGCAGCGCCGCCTGCATGGGATAGACGCCGGTGCGCCCGAGCGGCGCGTAGACCATGATGCCCATGCCGCCGCCGGGCTTCAGCGCGCGCTCCAGCGATCTCAGCCCGGCCGGCGGGCTGTCGAGATGGTGCAGCACGCCGCAGCAGTCGATGTAGTCGAACGCCCCCAGCCCCTCCAGCTCCAGCAGTGAGCCGCGCAGGAAGCGCAGGTTGGTCAGGCCGCGCGCCTTGGCCCGCGCCTCGGCGACGGCGCGCGAGGCGTCGGACAGGTCGAGGTAGGTGACGGTGCCCGGATTGCCGGCGTCGGCCATCTGTTGGGCGATCATGATCGTCCCGTCGCCGGTGCCGCCGCCGGCCACCAGCACGTCGAGCGGCTTGGCGTGGTCCAGCCGGCCGCCGAAGACGAAGTGGTTCACCTCGTCCAGGTGGCTGGGGGAGCCGGTGATCAGGCGTTTCTTCTCGTCCGCCGGGTCGCGCGCCGGGTAGGGGTAGGCTTCGTACTGGGCGCGCAGGTCGTCGATGCTCATGCGGGGCTCGCGGGTTGGGCCGGGTTCGGTCGGCCCACCCTACGGATCTTTGCCGTTCACGCCAACGGTATGCGGATCTCCGTCAGCCAAGCCAGTCGCCGTGGTGCGAACCTTACGGTTGCGGCCATCCCGCCGCCGGGCGGACGTCGCCGACATGCGTGCCGTTGCGGTTGGTGACCGGCTCGGCCAGCAGGTTTGCCGCCTTGGCCCACTGCGCGGCGGGCAGCGCGTCCGCGGCGCGGAGCAGCGCCGCCATGGCGACGTCCCGGGCGCGGCCGGCGCCGTCCTCGACCTTGACGGCGATGCCGATGCCCTGGTCGGGAAGCACGGCGCAGCCGACGCCCTCGGCGCCCACCTTGGTCAGCGCCGCGCCTTCGGCCGCCAGCATCATCCGCGTGTCGAAGCCGTGGCTGCCGGCGATGAGGTGCGGGTGCCGGCCCCAAGCGATGCGGATGCGCGCCGCCGCCTCGGCGCGGCGGTCGGGCAGGTCCTGCGGGTCGGCGATGCGCGCCATGGCGTAGGCCAGCGCCCCCAGCGGGATGCCGATGGTCGGGATCGAGCAGCCGTCGATGCCCCACGGCGCCTGCGACAGGTCCTGCCCGGTCATCTGCTCCAGCACGCCGAGGATGCGCTGTTGCACCGGGTGCTCCCAGCGCACGTAGCCCTTGGTCGGCTCGCCCTTGTGGCGCGCCGTGGTCAGGAAGCCGGCGTGCTTGCCCGAGCAGTTGTTGTGCAGGGCGGTCGGCACCTCGCCGCGGCGGAGCATGGCGTGCGCCGTCGCCTCGTCGGTGGGCAGGTGGGCGCCGCACTCGTAATCGTCCACGGTGCAGCCGATGCGCGCCAGCCAGCGCGCCGCCAGTTCGGTGTGCGCCGGTTCGCCGTGGTGGGAGGAGCAGGCGAGCGCCAGTTCCTCGTCGCCCAGTCCGAAGGCGTCGAAGGCGCCGGTCTCCACCAGCGGGATCGCCTGCAACGCCTTGATGGCGGAGCGCGCGTAGACCGGCCGCTCGATGTCGCCCCAGCGGGCGAGCACCCGGCCGCCGGCATCGACGATGACAGCGTGCGCGCGGTGCCGGGATTCGACCATGCCGCCGCGCGTCCCCTCGACGGCGACCGGCGCCTCGGCCGGGCCGGAGAGGTCGGCGTGGCCGGCGGCATGGTCATGCGTGTGGTCGTGGCCGCCGCAGCAACCGTTCCGGTGATGATCGTGGGTCATGGCCGAGAACTTGCCTCCACGGACGGTCCGGTGCAAGGTGCGGCCCCGCATTCCGGCCATAACACATGGCCATAACACACGGGCATAGAGCTATGGATCCCGCAAGCACCGTGCGCGGCTATTTCGCCGTTGGCGTCGAGCGCATCAGCAAACCGGGCAACGTCGGCAACCTGATCCGCTCGGCGCACGCCTTCGGCGCCTCGTTCTTCTTCGCCATCGACCCGGCGCCGGACATCCGCGAGATGCGCTACGTCGACACCTCCGGCGCGCCGGAGCACCTGCCCTTCTACATCTACGACGGGCTGGACGACATGAAGCTGCCGCGCGACTGCATGCTGGTCGGCGTCGAGCTGACCGAGGACGCGGTCGATCTTCCCAGCTTCCGCCACCCGCTGCGCGCCGCCTACGTGCTGGGGCCGGAGCGGGGCAGCCTGTCGCCCGAATTGCAGCAGCGCTGCGACTTCATCATCAAGATCCCGATGAAGTTCTGCGTGAACGTCGGCGTCGCCGGTGCGCTGGTGATGTAC
Organism: Pseudomonadota bacterium; assembly: GCA_023412175.1. Classification (GTDB taxonomy): domain Bacteria; phylum Pseudomonadota; class Alphaproteobacteria; order Azospirillales; family Azospirillaceae; genus Azospirillum. The sequence continues at coordinate 2,649 of JAEYOB010000825.1, forward strand.
GACCGCATGATCAGCCTGGGCCGCTTCGCCGAGCGCCCGGTGCGCACCGGCGGTCCCACCGAGGGTCCGGCCGCGCACAGGCACGGCGCCCAGAAGATCCGCAACCGTGCCGAACGCCGCCGCCGCGCCGCGACGCTGGGCAGGGGAGAGATCCCGCAGGATCAATAATGCGCCGTCTTGGTCCGGTGGCGCGGCTTGGCGCGGTACTCCGGCCGCTGGCCGCGGTGCCACAGCACCCGGTCCACCAGCACCGCCGGAACGCCGAGCGCCGCCGATAGACGCTCCACCGCGTGCACGGCCGCCGCGCGCATTTCGGTCTCCTCGCGGCTGCCGGACGGGATGAACTCCCCCCGGTCGATGCGTTCCGCCAAATCGTGCCCATAGGTCAGCACGCCGTCGTGGCGCAGGACGTGCGGCAGCAGATTGTCGGCGAAGGCGGTCAGCCGGCCGAGGTCGGTGAACGCGGCGATACCGGACAGCGCCAGGTCCGCCGCCGTGATCTGCGCGCGCTTGTAGAAGGGCGAATCCTCGAACAGCGGCATGCGCCAGAGGATGCTCGTCAGCCGTTCGGCCGAGCCGTCCGCCGCCGCCACCAGATCGAGGTAACGGCCGCCGTACGTGTCCACGACAAAACGGCCGAGGTCGTTGAGCGCCGACGCATACAGCCCGCCCAGCTCGACCGCCGCGGGGTTGGCCGGGTCGAGGCCGAACAGCGCCAGCGAGTCCTGGAGCGTGAGATCCGCCAGCCGCTCCGGCGGCAGCGCGCCGTGCTGCCGGAACTGCGTGTTCAGCCGGTTGGCCACCGCGGTATAGCCCGACGCCGCCGGGCCGAAGATGTCCGGGAACCAGCCGGAACCGAAATTGACCGAGTCGAGCGTCAGCACGAAGGCGGCCGTGCCCTCGGGGTCGTGCTCCGGCTCGACGTAATGCAGGGCCGGGTCGAGCACCATCGGCGTGTCGGCGAAGGATGGCGCCAGCGTACGGGCGTACGCCTCGATGCGGTCGGCCTCGACGCGGACGTACAGGGCCTCCCCGGCGATGCGGGCGCAGGCCCCGCGGACGATGTTGAAGAAGCTCACCGGGTCACAGCCGCAGGAACGGGTTGAAGAAGCGTCCGACCGCGCCGGTCAGGCGCAGCCGGCCAAGCGTGACCGAGAGGCACAGGCAGCCCTCCGGATCGGCGACCGGCCGGTGATCGACAGAATCGTCGCCGACGCCCAGGTCGCCGCGCACGAAATGCCCGAGGGAGTCGGTGAAGCCGCCCTGAAGGACGAGCGCCAGTTCCAGCCCGTCGTGGCTGTGCTGCGGCACCGACACGCCCCCCTTCATGCGCATCAGCCGTGCCCGTTCGCCGCGGCCCAGGCGGATGTCGACGCACTGGAAGCCGGGGGCCATCGGCCGCCATTTCATGGCGGACAGGTCGCCGCCGACATAGGCGCGCAACGGCTCTGGCACCAGCAGCGCGCCACATGGCGGGGCAGGGCGGGGCGGCGGCGGTTCGTCCGGCTCGTCGAGGCGGGCGAGCAGCGCGTCCAGCGCGCCGGGGGCGACCGGATCGGGCGCGATCTCGTCCAGCAGCGCGCCGCCGACGGCCTCCATCTCGCCGACCGCGTGGCGGCAGCCGGGGCACAGTGCCAGATGCGTGGCGACGGCGAGGCTGCCGGCTTCGCCCAGGCAGCCGCCGGCATAGTCCAACAGCAGCGCGTCACCGGGATGGTGGGTGGGCAGACTCATGACGGGTCTCTCAGCGTCTTGCGCAGGCGCTCCATCGCCAGCCGCAATCTGGACTTTACCGTACCGAGGGGAATTCCGCGCTCGGACGCAATGACGCTGTGCGGTTTGTCCTCGAAGTAGGCGAGCCGCAGCAGGTCGGCCTGTTCCGGCGGCAGGTCCCTGATCGCCGCCCGCAGCCGGCCGCTGGCCTGCGCCGTCTCCAGCGCGCGGTCGGCCGGCGTCACCGGGTCGGGCACCAGCGCCGGGTCGTCGGGATCGATCTCCGGCCGCTGCTCGCGCCGCAGCGCATCGATGCGGCGGTTGCGGGCGATGGTGAACACCCAGGTGCTGGCCGAGGCCTGCGCCGGGTCGAAGGTCTCGGCACGCCGCCAGACCAGCAGCATCACCTCCTGCACCAGCTCCTCCGCCGCCTGCTGGTCGGCGCCCAGACGGCGCAAATAGGCCTTGAGCCGTGGGGCGAAATATCCGAACAGCGCGGCAAACGCCGCCCGGTCCCGCGCGCGCCCCACCGCGAGCAGCAGATCGTCGGGCGACATGGCCGCCGCAGCCGGAGGAAGCGGATCCTGCATGCCTGCATTGAAGGCGAAGGCGCGCGCCGGCACAAGCCGCTCGTGCCGCGGGGGAGGCGGAAAAAAGGATGAGAGGGCCTGCCAGCCGGCGTGTTGCATGATCGCCTTCTACGCAGGCACGGGGCTGCCGGATCACGGATGGGCCGGATGACGAACGGGCGAGGCGGCGCCAGCCTCTTCAAACCGCCTTCGATTTCGGATAGTGTCCGGCCCACCTGAAACCATTTCGCAGTCGCACAACGATGTTGCACTTCCGCACCGTTCGTGGCGCCGCCGTCGTGGCCCTGGCGCTGACCGCTTCCGCCTCGGGTGCCCTGGCGGCCGAGCCCAAGGTCCTCGGATCGTTCAAGGACTGGAATGCCTTTGCCTTCGACGAGGGAGGGCAGAAGGTCTGCTACATGTCCAGCCAGCCCAGGAAGAAGGAGCCGGCTGCGGCCAAGCGCGGCGACATCTACGTGCTGGTCACGCACCGTCCTGGCGAGAAGAGCTACGACGTGGTGAGCTTCATCGTCGGCTATCCCTTCAAGAAGGAGAGCGAGGCGACGGTGGATCTGGGCGGCAAGACCATCAAGCTGTTCACCGACGGCGAGACCGCCTGGGCGCGCGACGCCGACACCGACAAGGCGCTGGTCGTCGGCATGAAGGACGCCAAGGCCAAGCCCATGGTGATGAAGGGCCAGTCGAGCCGCGGCACCAGGACCACCGACACCTACAGCCTGGACGGCATGGCGGAAGCCTACAACGCCATCAACACCGCCTGCGGCGTGAAGCGGTCATGCCCGGCCGTCATGCCCGCGCTTCGGACGGGCATGACGGTTTCCCGCGCACGGACCGCGCACGAACAAATTCCAGCGGCGCCTTTTGACTCTTCGGGCGTCCGGGCCTATGTAAATCGGCCATGAACGCCATCAGCACCGCTGCCCAGTCTCCCCTTCCGCGCGTTGACGTGGACGGGCGCAAGAACCTTGTCGGCCTCTCCCGCGAAGAGCTGGAGGCGGAGATGCTCGCCTTCGGCCTGGAGAAGTTCCGCGCCCGCCAGCTCTGGCACTGGATCTACCACCGCGGCGCCACCGACTTCGCGGTGATGAGCACGCTGGCCAAGCCGGTGCGCGAGAAGCTGGCGGACGCCTACGCGGTGCTGCGCCCGACCGTGGTGCGCGACCTGAAGTCGGCGGACGGCACCCGCAAGTGGCTGCTGCGCATGCCCGACGGCCAGGAGGTGGAGAGCGTCCACATCCCCGAGGAGGACCGCGGCACGCTGTGCGTCTCCTCCCAGGTCGGCTGCACGCTGACCTGCCGCTTCTGCCACACCGGCACGCAGCGGCTGGTGCGCAACCTGGACGCGGCGGAGATCGTCGCCCAGGTGATGCTGGCGCGCGACGCGCTGGGCGAATGGCCGGCGCCGCCGGACGGGCGCATGCTGTCCAACATCGTCATGATGGGCATGGGCGAGCCGCTGTTCAATTACGAGAACGTCGCCAAGGCGCTGAAGATCGTCATGGACGGCGACGGCATCTCGATCTCCAAGCGGCGCATCACGCTGTCCACCTCGGGCGTGGTGCCGGCGATGAAGCGCTGCGGCGAGGAGCTGAACGTCAACCTCGCGGTCAGCCTGCACGCCGTCACCGATGAGCTGCGCGACATCATCATGCCGATCAACCGCAAGTACCCGCTGAAAGAGCTGATCGACGCCTGCCGCAACTACCCCGGCGTCAACAACGCGCGGCGCATCACCTTCGAGTACGTGATGCTGAAGGGCCTGAACGACAGCCCGGCCGACGCCCGCGCGCTGGTCAACCTGCTGAGGGGCATTCCGGCGAAGATCAACCTGATCCCCTTCAACCCCTGGCCGGGGGCGCCGTACGAGCGCTCGACCGACCGGGCGATCCAGGTGTTCGGCGACATCGTCAACCATGCCGGCTACGCCAGCCCGGTCCGCACCCCGCGCGGCGAGGACATCATGGCCGCCTGCGGCCAGCTCAGGAGCGAGTCGATGCGCCTGAGCGCCGCCGAGCGCGCGGCGATCCAGAAGGTCATCGAGGAGAAGGACGCCGAACTGGTGCAGTGACGGCAGCCCGTCACGTTCCGACCGCCTCCGTCACCGTCCGTACCACCCGCTCCGCCGGAAAGCGGACGGTGACGGTGGTGCCGCGGCCGACGGCGCTGGCCACGGCCAGCGTCCCGCCGTGCAGTTCCATCAGGTTGCGGCTGATCGCGAGCCCCAGCCCCGTCCCGCCGAAGCGGCGGCTGATGGAATTGTCGGCCTGCTGGAACGGTTCGGCGATGGTCCGGAGCGCCGCCGGGGCGATGCCGATGCCGGTGTCGGCCACCGCGACCTCCAGCGCCCCGTCCGGCGTCAGCGCCGCCGACAGCGTGACCCGGCCTTTGTCCGGCGTGAACTTCACGGCGTTGGACAGCAGGTTCAGCACCACCTGCCGCACCGCGCGCTCGTCGCCGCGCAGGCGCGGCAGCGGCAGGCGGATCGCCGGCACGAGCGCCACGCCGCCGGCTTCCGCCGGAACCGCGCTGACCGCCAGGCAGGATTCCAGGACCTCGGCCAGCCTGATCTCGCGCTCCTCCAGCGTGTAGCGCCCGGCCTCCAGCTTCGACATGTCCAGCACGTCGTTGATCAGTTCCAGCAGGTGCGTGCCGCTCTGCTGGATGTGGCGGGCGTACTCGGCGTAGCGGGCGCTGCCGATCGGCCCGAACACCTGGTGCGCCATGATCTCCGAGAAGCCGATGATGGCGTTGAGCGGCGTGCGCAGCTCATGGCTCATGGTGGCGAGGAAATTGCTCTTGATGCGGCTGGCGCTCTCCGCCTGTTCCTTGGCCTGGGCCAGCCGTTCGGCCGCCTGCACGCGCTCGGTGACGTCCCGGGCCAGCATCAGCACCATGGGCAGCGGGCCGAAATCGGCCGGCAGCTTTGCGGCCCGCGCCTCGAACCAGCGCTGTCCGGCCGGTACCGACAGCGGGTATTC
>JAEYOB010000089.1 GCA_023412175.1 Pseudomonadota bacterium
CCCTGGTGACGCGCCCGGCCTGGGAGGCGGCGGCTCCGGCCCCGGCGGCCGGCTATGTGGTCGCCACGCGCGCGGTGCGCGCCACCGAGGTGCTGGACACCCGCAAGCGCGTCGGCTTCACGCTGAAGAAGGGGCAGGTGGTCAGCCTCGCCGGCTTCGACCAGGGCCGCGCCGAACTGGTGGTGCCCGGCCGCGGCAAGGTGGTGGCCGAACTGGACGGGCTGATGGGCGTGGCGACCCCCTACCCGCTGCCCGGCGAACCGCCCCTGCCGGCGGGACCGATCTACGCCGTGAAGCTGGGCGAGTACCTCTCCTACGCCGAGGGGCTGCGCGCCTGGGCCGAGTTCACCGGCGGCCCCGGCACCCAGTACCGCGAACGCCCGCCGATGGTGTGGCCGGTGTTCCGGGAGGGACGGGTGGGCTACACGATGGCAGTCGGCCCCTTCTCCCGCCTGCAGATCGACACCGCCTGCACGACGCTGGCGCAGCGCGGTCGGGATTGCTCGATCGTTGAGCTGGAAACGTTTTGAATTATAAACAATTATTATTAAAGTTGTATGTGTGCGGCCGTAGGAACGCACCGCGCGCCATGCTATCGTGCCGTGCAATACGGGACCGAACAGAGCCTCCGTCATGAACAGCGCCGACGACGATCTCCTGTTTTTCGACGATCAGGACGCCCAGCCCGAGACACCCCCGGCCACCGCATCGCCACGCTGGAAGATGCTGATCGTCGATGACGAGCCGGAAGTCCATTCCATCACCAAGCTCGTCTTGGCCGACTTCGCGTACAAGGGCCGTTCGGCACAGTTCCTTTCGGCCTATTCGGCTGCCGAGGCGCGCGAGATCCTGGCGCGCGAGGACGATCTCGCCATCATCCTGCTGGACGTGGTGATGGAGACCGACGACGCCGGGCTCCAGCTTGTCCACCACATCCGCGAGGAGCTGAAGAACCGCCACGTGCGCATCATCCTGCGCACCGGCCAGCCCGGCCAGGCGCCGGAGCGGGCGGTGATCCTCGACTACGACATCAACGACTACAAGGCCAAGACGCAGCTCACCGCGCAGCAGCTCTTCACCACCACGGTGGCGGCGCTGCGCTCCTACGAAGACATCATGGCCATCGAGACCAACCGACGCGGTCTCGTGAAGATCATCGAGGCGTCGTCGTCGCTGTTCAAGGCGCGCTCGATGAAGCTGTTCGCCGCCGGCGTGCTGACGCAGCTCTCGGCGATCCTCGGAGTCGGGCCGGACGCCATCCTGTGCGTGCAGCGCGGCCGCGTGCTGGACCGGAACGAGGACGGCCTGTACGTGCTGGCCGGTTCGGGCCGCTTCGAGTCGCTGATCGACGAGCCGGCGTCGGAACACATCGAGCCGGACGTGCTGGCCGCCGTGCTGGCCTGCCTGGAGCGGCGCCGGAACGTCTACGAGCCGGACCACTGCACGCTCTACATCCGCACGCCGAACGACCGCGAGAACGTGGTGTACCTGCGCTCCGACCGGCCGCTGTCCGAACTGGACTGCAACCTGATCGAGCTGTTCTGCGGCAAGATCTCGGTCGGCTTCGACAACCTGTTCCTCTACGAGCAGCTGCGCAAGGCGCAGGAGGGAACGCTGGCGCTGCTCGCCGATCTGGCCGAGCATGGCAGCGGTGCGCGCATCGAGCCGACGCTGCGCATCGCCGCCGTCGCCGAGCGCGTCGCACGCCGCCTGCACGCCGACGGGCGTTACCGCGCCCTGTTGGACGAGCCGTTCCTGGAAACGGTGGGCCTCGCCTGCATCATGCACGACATCGGCAACGCCACGGTGGATCCGGCCATCCTCGGCAAGCCCGGCCCACTGGACACCGGGGAACACGCCGCCATGCAGGCGCACACGCTGGCCGGCGGCCTGCTGCTGGAACACGCCACTCCCCTGGCGGAGAACCGCACCCACCTGCACCTGGGTATGGAGATCGCCCGTCACCACCACGAGAACTGGGACGGCACCGGCTATCCGGACGGCCTGAAAGGCGACGCCATCCCGCTGGCGGCGCGCATCGCCGCGGTGGCCGACGCCTACGACGCCATGACCTCGCCGCGCCCGCACCGCCGCGCGCTGGACCACGACGCCGCCGTCGCGGAGATCGCCAGGGCAAGCGGCCACCGCTTCGACCCCACGGTGGTCGAGGCGTTCCTGGCCGTGACCGACGAGATCGCGACGCTGTAGCCCGCCAGGCGGCGTTCAGTTCTTGAACAGCTCTTCCACCGCCGCGCGCAGGGCCGGCACCTGCACGGGCTTGTGCAGAAGGCGGTAGCCGGCCGCGTTAGCCTCGGCCTGACGCTCAGGCGTGGTGTCGCCGGTCAGGATGATGGCGGGCACCGGCCGGCCGCAATGGGCGCGCACCAGTTCCACCGCCTCGGCCCCGGTGCGGTTGCCCGGCAGGAAATGGTCGGCAAGCACCAGACCGGGCCGGCCCGACAGGCCCGGAAGACGATTCCGGAGATCGTCGACCGTCAGCGCGGTCAGGACCTCGAAGTCCCAGGCTTCCAGAACCATCGCCAAGCCTTCGACGATCGACGGATCGTCATCGACGACCACGATCAACCGGCCTTGTGCCTCCGATGCCGTCATGCCGTTTCCATCCCCAAGACCATCATCAAACAAGCCCTCGCCAGCACCGCCCGCACCACCGTCGGATCCGTGGGCGCGCCAACCACCCCGGCAAGAGGTTGAGAAAAGAAGAATACGGCGAAAGGTTATTTTATTGTGAAATTTGCCGCAAATTCTTCCACCTGCCGCGGGAGAGCAGCGGAATATCTGGGTTCCGCTTTAGCCGAGGAGCAGCGGCGTCTCAACCCGGCAAAACTGCATATGCAGCAATGTGTTGGAAAACGCCGGCCCCGGAGGGCCGGCGTCCGGACAGGGTCAGGCGCGCAGGCTGCCGCCGGTGGCCTTGACGACCGCGGCGACGATCTTCTGGCCGATGGCCTCGATGTCCTCCTCGGTCAGCGTGCGGTCGGTGGGCTGCAGGGTGACGCTGACCGCCACCGACTTCCTGCCCTCGCCGACTCCGGCGCCCTGGTAGACGTCGAACACGCCCACGTCCTTGATGAGCGTCTTGTCGGCGCCCTTGGCGGCACGGACGATCTTGTCGGCCTCGACGCCGGCGTCCACCACGAAGGCGAAGTCGCGCTCGACCGGCTGGAACGACGAGAGCTGGAGCAGCGGCTTGGCCGTTCCCCCCTTCTTCTTGGGCTGCGGGACGGCGTCGAGGAACACCTCGAAGCCGACCACCGGCCCCTTCACCTTCAGCGTGTCGAGCACCGCCGGGTGCAGCTCGCCGAAGCGCGCCAGCACCGTCGGCCCCAGGCGCAGCACGCCGGAGCGGCCGGGGTGGTACCAGCCCGGCGCGTCGGTGGTGACCTGCAGGTT
>JAEYOB010000128.1 GCA_023412175.1 Pseudomonadota bacterium
CGCCAGGGTTCGAACGTCCAGATGATCGTGCACACGGTCCGGCGCAAAGAGCGTGACCGCGCCGCCACCGACCAGCGTGCGTGCAGCCATGGAGAGAAACGACCGGCCGACGTTATCGACGCCGAGGCCGATCAGTGTCGTGGCCCGCACGATCACGAACGGGTGCCCGCTCGTCACGAGCCGCCTTTCGGCCTGCCATTTGCTCAGGCCATAGGAGTCAACCGGGCCCACCTGATCGGTCTCACGCAACGGTGCGTCACCGTCTCGCGGCGCATACACGGACCGGCTGGACACGAAGATGACCGGTGTCGGCGCCGCCAGACCGGCAAGCAACGCCTCTGTCCCCAGGCGGTTCGACCCGTCGGCCTCACCGGTTCGGTGGCGCAACGCGCCCGCAGTATGGATGACGATACCGGCGCGCAGGGAGCCCGGGGCAACGTCTTCCAGCCGGCCCGGCAGGCCGGTGAACCGAATGCGCCGCCGGGTCAATTCGGATGCGATGCACGCACCGAGGTAGCCGCGCTGCCCGGTCAGCAGGATCGGCGCCAATATCCGGTCTCCTGAAGCCGTTCGATGGCCGACGCGGGAAGCGCATGATCGGCGAGGACCTTCTGCACCGCGAAAGCCGGCGTGGTGGACGCCGCCTCGGTTTCGCGATTCCAGGTGGTGAAACGGCGAAACACCTCCCCCACCTCGTCAAAGCCGAGAAGCCTCCGCGCCGAGGTGGTGCCGGTGAATCGGCCGTTCATTTCAAAGGCGACGAACCGGCCATCAGGCAGACGCTTGAACTGTACATTGAACGGCCCCATCCACCCGGCCCGTTGAATGGCTTGGGCAAACGATAGGCCCGCGTCGAGAAGCGCCGGCTCGGTCGTTCGCTCCGACCATTCGCAGCGGCCACAGACCATGGAATTGCGGGAGGCAAAAGGCTCCGAACACCGACCGTCCGGGCCGATGACCACCTGAACGGCGTACTGCCCGTCTTCGGGAAGGGAGAAGAAGAACGGGACGCCGGCGGAAAAATCGGGAATAGCCGATGAGGTCGTCGGAGAGGCGTCCAGATAGGGCTGCACCACCATTGGGCCGCGATCGAAGGCGCATTTGACTTGATCGGGCGAGCACAGCACCACGACGCCGCGCGTACCGTTCCCGCGCGCCGGCTTGCCGATCAGGGGAAAGCCGTGGGTGGTGCCCAACGCCAACGCGCCATCAAGCGTATCGACGGTCGTGGCGAAGGGCAGCCCCTCCTCCACCGCAAACCGGTAGCTGGCCAACTTGTCGTCCATGAGCTCAGCAGCCTGGACACTGCCGGCGAGAAGCACAGGACCGCTGGCGTCCGGTCGCTCCGCCTTGATTCCTGCCAGCGCGACCACGTCGTCATCCCGGGTCGGGATGACGAGGTCCGGCCGTTCGGCGGCAATGATATCGGTGAGCGCGGAGCGATACCCCGGATCGGCCGCGGGAGGAACGAGATAGGCCACATCGCAATCGAACACACCGCCGGCTGCGGCCGTGCTGTTGGTCCCGACCAGCGTGACAGCTTGCCGGCGTCCGGCCAGCGCATCGATCACGTTGCGGGCGCAAAGGCTTCCTGCACTCATCAGGAGAATTCGAAGGGGCTGTGTCATGATCCTGCCGGTTGCGGTGACTCAGTGCGACCCGAACGGCTCCGCACGGGTTGGAACGGAAATGACGAAGGGACCGAATGACCGTTGGGCCGTGGTAAGGGCATCCCGAACGGCCGCCGGCGTGTCCGCTACGACCGCCGGCACGCCGAGCGACCGCGCGAAGCCGACCCAGTCGATGGCGGGGAGAAGCGACAGGGCCGCAGCCCCGGGCGAACGGGCGCGGGTTCGCAGATGGACGTTTCCGAGCATTGCGTTGTCGCTTACGACGATCGTGATGGGTGCCTGGTAGCGGGCGGCCGTCGCGATCTCCAGCCCCATCATGCGCATGCACCCATCCCCGGTGACGACCAGTACGGGGGGAGGGCGACGGGCTATGCTTGCCCCGATGCCGGCCGCGATCGCCCATCCCATGGGAGCGGTGCGCGGCGCGGCGTGGAAGCCGCCCGGAAAGGGCGTCGTCCAGTGGTGTCCGACGAACGGACGGAAGAGGCCGGCGTCGCAGAAGAGGACGGTGTCGCTCGGCGCCGCGTCCCGCAAGGCGGTGATCAACGTGCCCACCCCCATCCTCCGGCCGCCGTCGCGCTCGATGACATCGCCGTCCGCGCCGGCGTCCAGGCAGGGATGGCGGCCCGGCCCGGCGCGAAGGCCGGCGATCCACGACTGCCGCGCCGGCGCGTTTGCAGTCAATGCACTCAGCCGGGACCGGCCATTGCTCAGCATCCATTCCAGCAGGGCGGAGGGATCCTCGGTGTGCAGTATGATTTCGGGGAGAGGGCCGGGCCGCGTCCCGTCGGGATCGCGGTCGCGCAGGTCGGCTCCGAGCGATATCAGGACCTGAAGTTCACCGAGCCTGAGGAGTTGCTCGGCGTGGAGGGATGCTCCCAATCCGACAGGACCGAAACACAGGGGATGGTCCTCGCCAAGGGCCCCCTTGCCGGCGAATGTGGTCACAACGGGCAGCATATAGGTCTCGGCGACGGCCCGCAGCAACTCCGGTGTGCCGCCGGCCAGCGCCGCTGATCCGGCAAGGATCGCGATACGTGGGAGTG
>JAEYOB010000222.1 GCA_023412175.1 Pseudomonadota bacterium
AAGGCGTGCGTGAACAGGTGGAACATGGCCGCGCCGTAGGCCGAGACGCCGGCGGCGAAGAACATGTAGCCGAGCTGCGACATCGTCGAATAGGCGATGACGCGCTTGATGTCGAACTGGGTGAAGCCGATGGTCGCGGCGACGAACGCCGTGAAGGCGCCGACGACGGTGACCACCTCGAGCGCCACCGGCGCGTATTCGAAGATCGGCGACAGGCGGCAGATAATGAACACGCCGGCGGTCACCATGGTGGCCGCGTGGATGAGCGCCGACACCGGGGTCGGGCCTTCCATGGCGTCCGGCAGCCAGGTGTGCAGGCCGAGCTGCGCCGACTTGCCCATGGCGCCGACGAACAGCAGAAGGCAGGCCACGGTCAGCGCGTCGAACTGCCAGCTCAGGAAGGTCAGCTTGGTGCCGACCAGCTCCGATGCCTTGGCGAAGACGACGTCGAACTGCAGCGAGCCGGTCAACACGAAGATCGCGAAGATGCCCAGAATGAAGCCGAAATCGCCGACGCGGTTGACCAGGAAGGCCTTCATCGCGGCGTTGTTGGCCGAGGGCTTCTCGTACCAGAAGTTGATCAGCAGGTACGAGGCGAGACCGACGCCCTCCCAGCCGAAGAACATCTGCACGAAGTTGTCGGCGGTCACCAGCATCAGCATGAAGAAGGTGAACAGCGACAGGTACGCCTGGAAGCGCGGCTTGTTGGGATCATCGGCCATGTAGCCGATGGAGTAGACGTGCACGCAGGCCGAGACGGTGTTGACCACCACCAGCATGACGGCGGTCAGCTGGTCGATGCGCAGCGCCCAGAACACGTCGAGCGAGCCCGACTGCATCCAGCGGAACAGCTCGAGCGTGCGCGGCGCGTTGCCGCCGGTCACCTGGAAGAACAGCACCCAGGACAGGACCGCGGCCAGCACCACGGCACCGGCCGTGACGATCTGCGCCGTGCGGTCGCGCCAATCGGCCGGAGCCGCGGCGTGGTGGTCGTCGTGCGCGTGGTCGTCATGGCCATGGTCGTCGTGGCCGTGCGCGTCGTGATGATGGTCATGATGGCCATGGCCGGCGTGGGCGGCGCCCTTCGGCGCGCCGTTGTGGCCATAGGCGAACAGGCTGATCGATCCGGCGATGAGGAACGCCAGCAGCGGAAGGAATACGACAAGGACTTCCATGGCGCGGCCTCAGCCCCTCATCATGTTGATGTCTTCGACTCGGATCGAGCCGCGGTTGCGGAAGTAGACCACCAGGATGGCGAGGCCGATGGCCGCCTCGGCGGCGGCGACGGTCAGGATGATCATCGAGAACACCTGACCGACCAGGTCGTTGAGGTACACCGAGAAGGCGATGAGGTTCAGGTTCACCGCGAGCAGCATCATCTCGATGGACATCAGGATGATGATGACGTTCTTGCGGTTCAGGAAGATGCCGAAGATCCCGAGGGTGAACAGGATCGCGGCGACCGTCAGGTAATGACCGAGCCCGATTTCCATGATTTAAACGCCTTCTCCGGTCGGGACCTTGCGGATCGCTACCGTCTCTTCGCGGCGGCGGCTCAGCTGGGCCGAGATGTTCTGCTTGCGCACACCCTCGCGGCTGCGCAGCGTCAGCACGATGGCGCCGATCATGGCGACCAGCAGCACGATTCCCGACGCCTGGAACAGATACGCATAGTGGGTGTAGATGAGCTGCCCGAGCGCGCGGGTGTTGTTCACCTGATCGATGGCCGGGGTCGGGGCGCCCAGCGCCTGCGTCGCCGCCGGGGCCACCGCCCAGGCGCCGAGCACCACCGCCAGTTCGGCCAGCAGCACGAGGCCGATCAGCGCGCCGAACGGCATGTAGCGCATGGCGCCCTGTCGCAGCTCGCGGAAATTGATGTCGAGCATCATCACGACGAACAGGAACAGCACCGCGACGGCGCCCACATAGACGATGACCAGGATCATCGCCAGGAACTCCGCCCCCATCAGCACGCACAGGCCGGCGGCCTGGAAGAAGGCCAGGATGAGGTAGAGCACCGAGTGCACCGGGTTCCGCGCGGAGATGACCATCACGCCGGAGGCCACCAGGATGGCGGAGAAAAGGTAAAACGCCAGGACTTGAACAATCATTGTATCCCCGCCTCCGCGGTCGAGGTTTTTCCGTTCGTCATCGGGGCGTGAGGCCAAGCCCCCACCCCGTTATGGGCGATCGAGGGTTTACCGGTAGGGCGCTTCGTTCGCAAGGTTGGCGGCGAGCAGGGCTTCCCAGCGGTCGCCGTTCGCCAGCAGCTTTTCCTTGTTGTAGAAGAGCTCTTCGCGGGTCTCCGTGGAGAACTCGAAATTCGGACCCTCGACGATGGCGTCCACCGGGCAGGCTTCCTGACAGAAGCCGCAGTAGATGCACTTCGTCATGTCGATGTCGTAGCGCGTCGTGCGGCGGCTGCCGTCCTCGCGCGGTTCGGCCTCGATGGTGATGGCCAGCGCCGGGCACACCGCTTCGCAGAGCTTGCACGCGATGCAGCGCTCTTCGCCGTTGGGGTAGCGGCGCAGCGCGTGCTCGCCCCGGAAGCGCGGGCTGATCGGGCCCTTCTCGAACGGGTAGTTCAGCGTGACCTTCGGCTTGAACATGTAGCTGAAGGTCAGGCTGAGGCCGCGCAGCAGCTCCACAAGGAAGAAACTGCGCGCCGTGCGGTCGAGGAATGCCATGGCCTCTTCTTCTCCTTTTAGCCGCGGGGGCGGCCGGGGCCCCCGCGATCCTTTCCCTTTGCGATCCGGGCCTTACTTCGGCAGCCAGCCGAAGGTGACGAGCACGCCGGCGGTCAACACCACCCAGGCCAGCGAGAACGGCAGGAACACTTTCCAGCCGAGGCGCATGAGCTGGTCGTAGCGGTAGCGCGGCACGGTCGCACGGACCCAGATGAACACGAACAGGCAGAAGGCGATCTTCAGGGCGAACCAGACCACCCCGGGGATCCAGTTCAGCGGCGCGATGTCGAACGGCGGCAGCCAGCCGCCGAGGAACAGGATCGTGGTCATGGCGCTGACCAGGAACATGTTCGCATACTCGCCCAGGAAGAACAGCGCGTACGGGGCCGAGCTGTACTCCACCATGAAGCCGGCGACCAGCTCCGACTCGCCTTCCGGCAGGTCGAAGGGCGCGCGGTTCGTCTCGGCGAGGCCGGAGATGAAGAAGATCACGAACATCGGCAGCATCGGGATGACGAACCACACCGTCTTCTGCGCCATGACGATGTCGGTCAGGTTCAGCGAGCCGACGATCAGCAGCACCGAGATGATGACGAAGCCCATGGAGACTTCGTAGGACACCATCTGCGCCGCCGAGCGCAGGCCGCCGAGGAAAGCGTAGCGCGAGTTCGACGCCCAGCCCGCGACGATGATGCCGTACACGCCGAGCGACGAGATGGCGAACAGGTACAGGATGCCGACGTTGATGTTGGTAAGCACCACACCGTAGTCGAACGGCACCACGGCCCAGCCCAGCAGGGCCAGGAAGAAGGTCATCATCGGCGCCAGATAGAACAGCGCGCGGTTGGCGCCGGCCGGCAACACCTGCTCCTTGGCAAACAGCTTGACGCCGTCGGCGAAGGGCTGCAGCAGGCCGAACGGGCCGACGATGTTCGGGCCCTGGCGCAGCTGCATGGCGCCCAGAACCTTGCGCTCGGCCAGCGTCATGAAGGCGACGCCGACCAGCAGCGGAACGACGATCGCCAGGATCTTCAGCACGATGATGATCAGCGGCAGCAGGAAGCCGCTCCAAATCTCAGCCATGGGTGCCGGTCCTCTCCTGGGCGCTTTCCGCGGCGGTGGTCAGGAACGTCTCGGTGCAGCGCGCCATGGTGATCGAGGCGCGGCTGATCGGATCGGTCATGTAGAAGTTCGCGATCGGGCTGACGAACGGCGCCGGGTCGAGCGCGCCGGCGGAGCCGAACGCGCCCCACGGGGCCGGCGTCAGTCCGCCGATGTTACCGAACACCGGGTTCACTTGAACGAGACGGCGGCGCAGCTGGGTCAGGCTGTCGTAGGGCAGCGTGTGGCCGAGCTGCTCCGACAGGGCGCGGACGATCTTCCAGTCCTCGCGCGCCTCGCCGGGCGGGAACGTCGCCTGGCGGGCGAGCTGCGGCCGGCCCTCGGTGTTGACGTAGGTGGCGTTCTTCTCGGTGTAGGCGGCGCCCGGCAGGATCACGTCGGCGCGGCTGGCGCCGGCATCGCCGTGGTGGCCCTGGTAGACCACAAAGGCGCTGCCCAGCTTGGCCGTGTCGATCTCGTCGGCGCCCAGCAGGTAGACCACCTCGATCTCGCCCTTCGACGCGCCGTCCAGGATGCCGGCGACGCCGCGGCCGCCCTCGCCCGGTAGGAAGCCGATGTCGAGACCGCCGACGCGCGACGCCGCGGTGTGCAGCACGTTGAAGCCGTTCCAGTCGTCCTGGATCATGTTGGACGATGCGGCGAGCGCGCGGGCCGCCGCCTGGATCGCCGGACCGTCGGCGCGCTGGAAGGCGCCCTGCCCCAGGATCAGCATCGGCCGCTTGGCGTTCTTCAGGGCCTCGGCGAAATCGCCCTTGCCGTCGATCAGGTCCCGCAGCGCCGCCGGGCCGTTGCCGAGGTGGGTGTTCGGGTAGGTCAGGTCCACCTGCGGGCCGATGACGCCGACCTTGAGGCCGCCCATCAGGTAGCGCTTGCGGATGCGGGCGTTGACGATGGCGCCTTCCCAACGCGGGTTGGTGCCGATCAGCAGGATGACGTCGGCCTTCTCGATGCCGGCGATCCCCGAGTTGAAGATGTAGCCGGCCCGCGCCGCGGCGTCGAAGCTGGCGCCGTCCTGGCGGCAGTCGATGTTCGCCGAGCCGAGCCCGGCCATCAGCTCCTTGAGCGCCAGCATGGACTCGGTGTCGGCCATGTCGCCGGCGATTGCGGCGATCTTCGAACCCGGCAGCCCCTTCACCTTGGCGGCGACGGCGGCGAAAGCCTCGGCCCAGGTGGCGGGCTGGAGCTTGCCGTTCCGGCGCACGTACGGACGGTCGAGGCGCTGGCGCTTCAGGCCGTCACAGGCGAAGCGGGTCTTGTCGCTGATCCACTCCTCGTTGACGTCCTCGTTGGTGCGGGGGATGACGCGCATCACCTCCGGACCGCGGGTGTCGACGCGGATGTTGGAACCGACGGCGTCCATCACGTCGATGGTCTCGGTCTTGCGCAGTTCCCACGGACGCGTGGTGAACGCGTACGGCTTGGAGGTCAGCGCGCCCACCGGGCACACGTCAGCGAGGTTGCCCGACAGTTCGGAGGCGATCGCCTTCTCGACGAAGGTGGTGATCTCCATGTGCTCGCCGCGGCCGACGGCGCCGATGTCGGCGACGCCGCAGATCTCGTTCACGAAGCGGATGCAGCGGGTGCAGTGGATGCAGCGGGTCATGATCGTCTTGATCAGCGGACCCATGTACTTGTCCTTGACCGCCCGTTTGTTCTCGCCATAGCGGCTGCGGTCGTACCCGTAGGCGACGGCCTGGTCCTGCAGATCGCACTCGCCGCCCTGATCGCAGATCGGGCAGTCGAGCGGATGGTTGATCAGCAGGAACTCCATCACGCCCCGGCGGGCCTTGTGCACGGTCTCGGTGTCGGTCTTGATCACCATGCCGTCGGCACAGGGCATGGCGCAGGAGGCCACCGGCTTCGGCGCCTTCTCCATCTCCACCAGGCACATGCGGCAGTTGGCCGGCACGCTCAGGCGCTCGTGGTAGCAGAAACGCGGGATTTCGATACCGAGCTGCTCGCAAGCCTGGAGCACGGAGGTGCCCGGCTCGACTTCGATCTCGATCCCGTCGATGGTCAGTTTCGGCATGGACCCTCGGGCTCCCTTACTCGGCGGCTGCGCGGGTGGAGGCGGCGTTGCGGTAGGCGGCGATGCGGGCCTCCATCTCCGGCCGGAAATGCCGGATCAGGCCCTGCACCGGCCACGCCGCGGCGTCGCCCAGCGCGCAGATGGTGTGACCTTCGATCTGCTTGGTCACCTCGAAGAGCATGTCGATCTCTTCGACGGCGGCGTTGCCCTTGACCATGCGGTCCATCATGCGCATCAGCCAGCCGGTGCCCTCGCGGCACGGCGTGCACTGGCCGCAGCTCTCGTGCGCGTAGAACTTCGACAGCCGCGCGATGGCCTTCACGATGTCGGTGGACTTGTCCATGACGATCACCGCCGCGGTGCCCAGGCCCGACCGCACCTCGCGGAGCGAGTCGAAGTCCATCAGCACCGTGTCGCAGATCGACTTGGGCAGCGCCGGAACCGACGAGCCGCCGGGAATGATCGCCAGCAGGTTGTCCCAGCCGCCGCGCACGCCGCCGGCGTGCTTCTCGATCAGCTCCTTCAGCGGGATGCCCATCTCCTCTTCCACGTTGCACGGGTTGTTCACGTGGCCGGAGATGCAGAACAGCTTGGTGCCGGTGTTCTTCGGACGGCCCAGGCCGCCGAACCAGCCGGCGCCGCGGCGCAGGATGGTGGGCACCACCGCGATGGACTCGACGTTGTTCACCGTCGTCGGGCAGGAGTACAAACCCGCCTGCGCCGGGAACGGCGGCTTGTTGCGCGGCTGGCCCTTCTTGCCCTCGATGGACTCGATGAGCGCCGTCTCCTCGCCGCAGATGTAGGCACCCATGCCGCGGTGGATGTAGACGTCGAAGTCGTAGCCGGTGCCGCAGGCGTTCTTGCCGATCAGGCCCGAGGCGTACGCCTCGTCGATGGCGACCTGGGTGGCCGAGCCCTCGTTGTAGAACTCGCCGCGGATGTAGATGTAGCAGGCGCTGGCGCCGATGGCGAAACCGGCGATCAGGCAGCCTTCGATCAGCTTGTGCGGATCGTGGCGCAGGATGTCGCGGTCCTTGCAGGTGCCCGGCTCGCCCTCGTCGGCGTTGATGACCAGATAGACCGGCTTGTCGGTGACGTTCTTGGGCATGAAGGACCACTTCATGCCGGTCGAGAAGCCGGCGCCGCCGCGTCCGCGCAGGCCGGATTCCTTGTCCTGCTCGATGATCCAGTCCTTGCCCTTCTCCAGGATGGCCTTGGTGCCGTCCCAGTCGCCACGGCGCTTGGCCGCGTCCAGGCGGAAGTCCTGGAAGCCGTAGAGGTTCGTGAAGATACGATCTTCGTCGCGAAGCATGCTCCAGGGCCCCCTTAGTCGTCGCCCTGCGCGGGCTCGCCCGCGAAGGCCTTCAGCGTGGTGAGGCCGCCCACCGGCTCGGACGAGCGGCGGCCGATCTGCGAGCCCGCCTTCGGCGTCTCGCCGCGCTTCAGCGCCTCGATGATCTGGTCCATCTGCTCGGCCCCGACGTCCTCGAAGAAATCGTCGCCGATCTGCACGATGGGGGCGTTGACACAGGCGCCCAGGCACTCCACCTCTCGCAGCGTGAACTGACCGTCGTCGGTCGTCTCGCCCAGGCCGATGCCCAGCTTGGTCTCGCACGTCTTGACGACGTCATCCGAACCGCGCAGCCAGCACGGCGTCGTGGTGCACACCTGCACGATGTGCCGACCGACCGGGTTCAGGTTGTACATCGTGTAGAAGGTGGCGACCTCGTACACCCGGATGCGCGGCATCTTCAGCAGGTCGGCGACGTAGTCCATCGCGACGCGCGGCAGCCAGCCGGCGTTCTGGCGCTGGGCCAGATCGAGCAGCGGCATCACCGCGCTAGCCTGCCGGCCCTCGGGGTACTTGGCGATGATCCTCTGCGCCCGGTCCATGAACTCGGGCGTGAAGGCGAAGTTCGCCGGCTCGGCGGCGTGGGTCTGAGCGGGCGCGCTCATCGATCGATCTCTCCGAACACGATGTCCATGGAGGCGATGTTGGCCACCGCGTCGGCCAGCATGTGGCCCTTGGACATGAAGTCGATGCCTTGCAGGTGCGCGAAGCCGGGCGCCTTGATGTGGCACTTGTAAGGCTTGTTGGTGCCGTCCGACACGAGGTAGACGGCGAACTCGCCCTTGGGCGCCTCGATGGCGGTGTAGGTCTCGCCGGCCGGGACGTGGAAGCCCTCGGTGTAGAGCTTGAAGTGATGGATCAGCGATTCCATCGAGCGCTTCATCTCACCGCGCGGCGGCGGCGCGATCTTGCGGTCCTGGACGCGCACCGGGCCGTCCGGCATTTCCTTGATACACTGGCGGATGATGCGCAGCGACTGCGTCATCTCCTCCATGCGCACCAGATAGCGCGCCCAGCAGTCGCCGGTCAGGCCGACGGGCACGTCGAAGTCCATGCGGTCGTAGACCTCGTAGGGCTGCGCTTTGCGCAGGTCCCAGGCGACGCCCGAGCCGCGCAGCATCGGGCCGGTGAAGCCCCAGTCGAGCGCCTGCTCCTTGGTCACGATGCCGATGTCGACGGTGCGCTGCTTGAAGATCCGGTTCTCGGTCAGCAGCGTTTCGATGTCCGCCATGAACTTCGGGAATTTCTCGGTGTATTCCCAGATGTCGTCGGCAAGGCCGGCCGGCATGTCCCAGGCGACGCCGCCGACGCGGAAATAGTTGGCGTGCAGGCGAGCGCCGCAGACGCGCTCGTAGAACTCCATGAGGATCTCGCGTTCCTCGAACGCCCACAGCGACGGCGTGATGGCGCCGACGTCGAGCGCACCCGTCGTGATCGACAGCAGGTGGTTGAGGATGCGGGTGATCTCGGAGAACAGCACGCGGATGTACTGGGCGCGCTCAGGCGGCTTGATGCCGAGCAGCTTCTCGACGCCCAGGACGTAGGCGTGCTCCATGCACATCGGCGACACGTAGTCGAGGCGGTCGAAGTACGGGGTCGCCTGGATGTAGGTCTTGTACTCGATCAGCTTCTCGGTGCCGCGGTGCAGCAGGCCGATGTGCGGATCGCAGCGCTCGACCACCTCGCCGTTCAGCTCCATCACCAGGCGCAGCACGCCGTGGGCCGCCGGGTGCTGCGGCCCGAAGTTCATGGTGTAGGGCTTGATCTGAGTCTTGCCGCCAGCCTGACCGGCGGCGGGGTGTGCGGACGTGGCGATGGTCACGGCTTGCTCCCGGTATC
>JAEYOB010000240.1 GCA_023412175.1 Pseudomonadota bacterium
CCGCGGCGGCGCTCGCCGCCTGCCAGAGCGCACCGGTCCGCCAAGCCCCGCGCCCGGTGGACTTCTCGTCCTTCAGCCCGATCGTGATGAACGCCGCGGCCGTCGACTTCGCGGACGCCTCGCGTCCGACCGGCGGCCTCGTCCATGTGGAGCAGCGGGCATCCACGCCGCCCGTGGAGGCGATGCGCCGCTGGACCGCCGAGCGCCTGCAGCCGGCCGGCCGCGCCGGAACGGTCCGCGTGACGGTGCGCGACGCCAGCATCGTCGAGGTGCCGCTGCCGACCACCAGCGGCGTGAAGGGCTATTTCACCAACGATCAGGCGCAGCGCTACGACGGGCGGCTGGAGGTCGAGGTGGCCGGTGAGGCGCCGCTGGCCGGCGGCGGCAGCTTCCGCGGCACGACGAAGGCGGTCGCCACCTACACCGTCACGGTTCCGGAAAACATCTCGCTGGCCGATCGCGAGGCGACGATCAGCGAGGTCTCCCGCCGCCTGGCCGAGGAGATCAACGCCCGCCTCGACGCCGGCATCCGCAAGGACCTGGCGCCGATGGTGGCGCGGTAAGGAGCGCGCAAACCAAAAGGGCGGCCGGGCGCCGTCAGGCACCCGCCGCCCTGCGGCAGCGTTGGCAGGGATGAGGCCGCGTCAGGCGGCCTTCTTCACCTGGGCGGCCTCGAAGAACACCTTCAGCAGCTGCTCGACGAAGGCCGGCACGTCGTCCGCGCCGCGGGCGGTCACCGTCACGCCGTCCACCACGAGGTTCTCGTCGCTCAGCTTGCCGCCGGCGGCGGTCAGCGCCTCGGCGGCGCCTTCGACGCCCACAACCGTGCGGCCCCGCATCTTGCCCGGAATGGCGAGCAGCTGGATGCCCTGGTCGATGGCGGCGATCGGCTTGCCGGCGTCGAGGAAGTGGCCGACGATGCGCTTGGTGTGGGCGTTCTGCTGGAGCTTCGCCACGCTGCGCTCGCCACCCGGCAGCACCAGCATGTCGTAGTCGGAGCCGAGCACCTCGCCGACCTGCTTGTCGACCGGGAAGTAGTGGCCCCAGGCGCGGCCATGCCAGCCGTTCACCAGGCCCTGTTCGGGGGAAATCGTGCGCAGGATGGCGCCAGTCTTGAGGAGGGCCCGCTGGGCCTCGGTCATCTCAACTTCCTCGAAGCCGTTGGCAACGAGGATGGCGATCGTCTTACCTGCGAGCGGCTGATCCATACTCATATCGTCCTTTCGTTGTTCATCCTGGGCAGGGGATTGGCCGTTGAGCCTCGCCCCCGTGGCCGGCCAAAGCCGCCGTGCATGTCCTGGCCCCGGGACGCTTACGGAAAGCATCCGCCCACCGCGCCATCGAAAAGGCGCGGTGCGGCCAAGTGACCCGCAGCCGGTCTAAAGGGGGGAGCCGGCGCAGGGGCGAGCGTGCCCCGGTCCATGATTTTTGAGCATGCAACAGAAGTGGCCCCAACCGGGCCCCAAGTCAATGGTTGATTCCGCATCGCAACGAAGGATCACAGCGGCTTGCGGTCACCCGCAAGGCCGCAAAACGGCCTGGGGCTTGGCGTTGCGGCACGTTGGCGCAGGTGTGGGCCGCAGATCCGCGCAAGGCGGCCATGTCTAGCGTGCAGGCCTTGCGGCGCAAGGTTTCCGCCCCCTCCGGAACGATGCGGCGGATGACGTTGCCGATCGTTTCGGCGCCGCGGTCGAATGGGAGATTTGACGTTCGTCATGATTGGCTTAAGCGAATGTTCATTTCCCCCGCCAGATTTTGGGCGGTGGAGTGGTGGGCTCAATGGGGGCGGTAGCATGTCCATCAAGGATGGGGTCGAACAGTTCATTGCACGCGTGCGGCGCATGGCGCGCTCGTCGGCCCTGCACATCGTCATCAACGTCACCTACGGCGCCTTCCCCTTCATTCGGCGGGACCGGCAACTTCTGCGCATCCAGCTCAACGGCGCGCGGGAACTGGCCGAACATCTCGGCGCCGAGTTCTGGCCGGTGCTTGGCATGGACGCCTTCGTGGTGTTTCCCGAGACGGCGTTCCGCAAGGTGCCGGAGTTCATCGACCGCGTTACCGCCAACTTCTTCCCCGACCGCGTCCAGGACGACCTGGATGTGGGGCAGCTCGTCCAGAGCTACAACGTGCCGGGCAGCTACGGGGAACTGCGCCAGCGCGCCAACGATTACCTGGAAACCGCCACCGCCCGCGCCGCGCCGCCGTGCGCCGCCGCCCCGGCCGCATCGGGCAGCCGGCTTGCCGAACTGGAAGGTCCGTTGAGCGCCCGCGTGCTCAGCCATCTGGAAGACGCGGTGGAGGAGCTGGACGTCGGCCGTTACCTGCGCAGCCAGACCGTCTATCAGGCGGGTGCCGACGGTTCCTGGCAGCCTTTTTATTGCGAATACTTCACTGGCATGGACGAGCTGCACCGGGAGAACTTCCCCAAGGTCCAGATGCTGGGCCGGCGGCGCATGTTCCATGAATTCTGCCAGTGCCTGGACGAGAAGATGCTGAACGGCCTGGGCGTCCACCGCGCCGAGGCGGCGCCCGACGGCGCCATCGGCATCAACCTCGGCGTCAAGTCGGTGTCCGGGCCGCTGCTTTCCAATCTTGGCCGCGCCACCGCGCGGGTCGCCCGCAGCGCGGTGGTGGTGGAACTGGACGTGCTCCTGCTGCTGGAGGATATCGCAGCCAGCCGGCGCGCCACCGGAATGCTCCGGGACCAGGGCTACCGCATCGCCATCGACGGCGTCACGCTCGACCTGCTCGGCTATGTCAGCCCGGAGCGCTTCGACGCCGACTTCTTCAAGGTGCACGTCGCGCACGACCGCCTGGGTTCGCTGAGCGCCCCGGAAAGCCTGGGCGCCTTGCGCCGCCTGGGTCGTGAGCGGGTGATCTTCAGCCGCTGCGACCACGAGATGTCGGTGACGGTCGGCCGCGCCATCGGCTGCGACAAGTTCCAGGGCCGCCTGATCGACCGGCTGGCGGGCGGCACGATGCAGTGATGCCGAAGGCGCTCGACGGCTTCCATCGAGCGCCTTCGGTTCAAACCCGGCAGCATAGTGCGCAGCACTGCGCGAGAGGGTCATGCGGCCGGCCGATCATGGAAGCATCCATGCGCCGGCCGTATGAGGGGCGGGAAACGCCCCTACTCCCCCACCGCCTTCGCCTCCTCCTCGCGCTGCCGCTTCCGCCGGCCGGCGGCCATCAGATTCAGCGCCTCGACCACGACCGAGAAGGCGATGGCGAAGTACAGGTAGCCCTTGGGGATGTGGAAGCCCAGGCCGTCCGCCACCAGCGCCACACCGACCAGCAGCAGGAACGACAGCGCCAGTATCTTCACCGTGGTGTGCCGGTTGACGAAGTCGCCCACCGGGCCGGCGGCGAACAGCATCACCGCCATGGCGATGACGACCGCAGCGACCATCACCGGCAGATGGTTCGACATGCCGACCGCGGTGATGACGCTGTCCAGCGAAAAGACGATGTCCAGCAGCATGATCTGGAACACCACGGCGCCGAAGGTGGCGACCGCCTTGACCGGGCCTTTCTCTTCCTCGCCCTCGACGGTGTGGTGGATCTCGATGGTGCCCTAGGCGAGCAGGAACAGGCCGCCGACGATCAGGATCAGGTCGCGCCCCGACACGTCCATGCCCAGCACGTTGAACAGCGGCTGCGTCAGCGTCGCCACCCAGGCGATGGAGGCCAGCAGCAGCAGGCGCATGATCAGCGCCAGCGCCAGGCCGACCTTGCGGGCCTTGTCCTGCTGGTGCAGCGGCAGCTTGGACGCCATGATCGAGATGAAGATGATGTTGTCGATGCCGAGAACGATCTCGAGCGCCGTCAACGTCAGAAGGCTGGCCCAGACGTTGGGATCGTAGAGCAGGTCGAGCATGGCGGCGTGGCGATTCCTTGTGCGGCCGCGAACGGCGTTGCCGCGCTAAATGTGATCGTCCGCACGGCGGTGCAATAGCCGCGACCACGCTGCCAGCGTTTTTTCCGGCCTACTCTTCGGTCTTCAACCGCTCCAGCGCGCGGCGGTCGCGCTTGGTGGGGCGGCCGAGCCCGGCGGGACGGCCGGGCACGTCCATCGCCGTCTCCGGGGCGGGGGGCGACAGATCCTCATAGAGGGTGCGCGCCTCCTCGGCTGGGCCGCGTCGGCTGCCCAGCGCCAGAACCTTGACCACACGGATGTGGCGGCCCTGCGGGAAGGTCAGCACGTCGCCCGGCTTCACGGCAAAATGCGCCTTGCCCACCACCGTGCCCGAACACCGCACGACGCCGCCGTTGCAGACCTTGGCGGCGAGGCTCCGCGTCTTGAAGAAACGCGCGAACCACAGCCACTTGTCGAGACGCAACCGGCCCGGTCCGGCATCCGGCTGCCCATCGTCGAAGTCGTCGTGTTCGTCGCGGTCCTGATTCATCCGGCACCGTGCAGTTGGCGAAGCTTGGCGAAGGGATGGTCGGCGTTGGTGGCGGCCACCTTCTTCGGACGGTGCGGCGCGTCCGGCCGCCTGGAGCGGCGGCGGCGCCACGTCACCGCGCCGTCCTCGGCAACCGAACGCGTGTAGCCCAGGCCGGCGAGAACCGCCAGCAGTTCCTCGGCACCGACGCCGATGATCTGCGCGAGCGCCGGTTCGGGCGCGGGCGGAGCCTCGCCCTTGCTCTGCTTCATCATCTCGACCTCCAGCCGGTCGAGCATGTCGACGCGCACCGCCCGCGGCCCCGCCGCCGGGTAGCCGATGGCCTCCCAGACGGCCGGTGGAGCGCCGTCCGCGGCGACCGAGACGCGGCCGGGCGCCGGCGCCGGGGCCGGCAGCACGCCACCCCGGTGGATCGTCCACAGCAGCGCCCGCAGCCCGACGGCGCCGGGCTTCGCCAGCGCCGGCAGGAACAGGTGGGTGACGCCCAGCCGGACACCCAGCCTGTGCAACGCCTTGCGGTCTTCGCGCGACAGCCCTTCGACCAACGGTGCCACCGGCTTGCGCGCCAGCACGCCCAGCCCCTCGACCAG
>JAEYOB010000318.1 GCA_023412175.1 Pseudomonadota bacterium
GTCCGTTCCTGTACCGTCTCAAGACGGACATCCTGCGACTCGCCATCGTGGCAGCCATGGGGAGCCTCCGGTGTCGCAGATTGTCCGTATCCGGGGTGGTCTGCGATGCTGGGGTACCTGGGATCCGCCCTAGAGTCGCAGGATGTCCACCTTCCCGGTTCGCGGTGGACCCGGCTCCTGCCGAGGCGACGGACAATCTGCGACGGCTGCCCCAGAATGGAAAGGGAATGTGGGAAACGGCGCCTCGCTAAGCTCGGACAATCTGCGACACCGCGCCTCGCACGCCCCCCAGAGCGGACAAACTGCGACTCCCCCTACCGACGATGGCCCGCTCCAGCGGGAACGAACGGACAATTTGCGACGCCTGAATACGGCGCCACAGGAAAGGGGGGCAGGGGGACGTTGGCGCGTAAATCGCCAGAGGCTGGCGGTGTCGGGGTTCCGGCAGGTATAGGGGCGTTCCGCTGATGCCGAGAGCCGGATGCCATACAAGGCCAACGAGAGCCGCTGTCACAAGATCCCGTGCGCCCGCTACCGTGTTGAGAACTGGGCGGTTTACGATGCGGCGCTGAGCCGACGTGGCGACCTGACGATCTGGGTGATGCCCGAGGCGATCCCGCCAGGACGCCGACCAAGCCGGGGCGGCGTGGCCGGCCGGCTCGCTACTCGGATATCGCCATCGAGGCAGAGGTGATGCTGCGTCTCGCTTTTGGTCGTCCGTGGCGCCAGACCGACGGCTTGCTGGGTTCGCTCATGCGCCTGCTCGACCTGGAGTTGCCGGTGCCGGATCACACGTCCTTCTCCCGGCACAGTGCCAATCTTAAGATGGCGTCGGCTCTGGCGACGACGGACGGGCCGGTCACGTTGGTTACCGATTCCACCGGGCTGAAGGTGTTCGGCATGGGCGAGTGGCACCTGGAGAAACACGGCGGCGCGCTGGACGTGGTGGAAACTGCACGTGGCGGCCGATCCGGACAGCGGTGTGATCCTGGCGTCCGAACTGACGGGCAATGAGGAGGGCGACGCCTTTCTGGTCGGGCCGGTGCTCGACCAGATCGTCCGTCCGATCGGCTTGCTGCTGGCGGACGGCGCCTATGACGGCGAGCCGGTCTACCGCGCTGTGACCGTCCACAGCCCAGAGGCGGACGTGATTATTTCACCGTGCTCGACCGCGGTGCCAAGCAGTACGACCGAAGGCGCCCGTACACAGCGTGACCGCCACATCCAGATGATCAGCGAGCGTGGTCGGCTCGGCTGGCAGCGGGCGGTCCAGTACGGCCGCCGCTCCTTGGGTGAAGTTGCGATGATGCGCTACAAACAGGCGATCGGACGCAGCCTCCGCGCCCGGACTCTGCCAACGCAGAAGGTCGAGGCTGCCGTCGGCTGCAAGGTCCTGAACACCATGACCAACTTGGGTATGCCGGTCACCCGCAAGGCCGCCTGATCACCGCTGGCTGGTGGTGGACTCCGCTATCGCTTCGATTTATGCGTCAAAGTCCGGGGTGTCATCATCGCAGGAGTACGTGCAGACGATCCGAATCGGGAGAAGGCGATTCGGGTCCATGCTGTCGGCATGTTCTCATCGCAAGAGTACGCATGCGACGCCAGGGCTACGGCATTTCGCCAACCAGTGCTATCCGAAGTACCGGCTTGGCGGTCGGTGGTGTGTTCAGCTTCAGTGACAGCGGCCGCGGGCACCCCCACCGGGCCCCGCGGCCGCTGTCACGCTTAGGCTTCGGGTGAAGTCGCTGTGTTCAATCGCCTGAGGACGGCAGGCGCTCCCCGGAAGGCGATGCTTCGTTGCGGCGGTATGGCTATCAACTGCCCTGTCCTTGGGTTCGTCCAGGTGCGGGCAACGCGACCGACAACACGGAATGCCCCAAAGCCGGCGATGCGCACGGGCGTTCCCTTGCCCAGTTCCTCGAAAATCAGGACGGTAAATGTCCGAATGTACTGGGTAGCATCTCTCTTGCTGAGGCCGTGACGCTCCGCGAGCGCTGTGGCCAGCTCATTCAGATTCATCTGTCTCTCCTTGTGATACGGAGCCCACTCCGGCCCCAAAAAAACCCGTGCCCAGACCAGCGCGGGATCCCGAACAACCGCCGCCCCGTCGGCCGGCGATCAACTCTATGAATTGCCTGCTCCTTTTCGGTTAATGACCGCCGCCCGCCTTCCTATTAGCCCTTACGCCGGTCTCCCCGGCCTTTCCGGCCATCCGGCACAAGGTCCTGAGGCAGCACGTCGAAGCCGATCGCCTGCAGCCCGAGCACGACGAAGAAGTTTTTGGTAACAACGATGCCGCGACGCTTGAGCTTCGCTTTCGCTTCGTCGAGCGCGTCGCAAAGGTACTTCGGCGGGTCGATCCGGAAGGTGCCGGTGGGAGATGTCGCCCCGGTACCGCCGGTCGCGACGGCCTGTTCCACCAGCGCGGCCAGCCGCTCGAAGTCGAACCCCGGCTCCGGAGGAGCGGCCGGGGTCACGGTCGACGGTGTCGGCGCCGGCATCGATGTTGGGCGATCCTCCCGCAACGCGCCGTACTGGACGGACATGGCATCGGTAGCCGCCTTCATCCGTCCTTCGTCGACCGGATCGGAGTCGAAGCGGGGCAGGGCAGGGGAGCTTGACGGCCGCGGCGGTCGCTGGCCGAGGTCCTCGTCGTCGATGGTCACGGTGCGACGCGGCGGCTTGGCAGGCTTGTCCATCACGCCACCCTCCGTTCGGCAGCTTCAGCAAGTTGCTGCAGAAGCGCATCGGCGAGCGCCGCCAGGTTGGCAGCCGCGTTGCGCGATCGCTTGTCGGTCTTGAGTTGAGGCGGTTCGCCCGTCACCAGCATCTCGGCGAAGGCGTCGGACGTCATTAGGGCCGGTTTGAACACCGGTGCTCCACCTTCACGATTCTCCAGCTTCTCGCGCACGGCACGCTCGGTGGCGCTCTCGAAACGTTGCGGTACCTGAGACCACAGGAAGCCGTAATGGATCGGCCGCATCAGCAGCTCTGCGGCCTGGACAACCTGCGTCTCGGTGCGCAGCGCGTCTCGCAGATCGGGCAAAGACAGCTTCAGCGGGATCACGACGAAATGGCTGGATTGCATGCCCATCATGGTCAGGCGGCTGGTGAGGCCCGGCAGATCGAGGATGATCAGATCCGCTTTCGATCGCTCGGCCTTGAGCACGTCCAGCAGGTTGCCCTCGCCAATGGGTTCACGATGGGGCCGGCCGTCGATCACGCGTTCGTACTCGCCGATGACGGCAAGACCGGGAACCTTTCCCTTGGCGCCAAAGGCCGAGGCGTGGCCAGGCTGGTCTCCCTTGTGATCGCAGTCGATGATGGTCACGCGGTGACCGCGCAGGGCAAGCTCCGCCCCGACTCCCACGCCAAGGGTGGTCTTGCCGACCCCTCCCTTGCCGTTTCCAACGGCAACGACAGCCGTCATTGTTGCCTCCAGTTCTCTCTTGCAGTCAGCCCCGAGGTCGCCGGAAGAGCCAGCCTCGAAGAGGGGCCTCACCGCTCCACCGGCGCTTCCCCTGCGGACGTACATACCTCGCCCGCGCGCCCAAGTAAACGCCTTCCCGCGCGCCTGCGCAGCCGCGCGCCTGCGCTCCCGCCTCTCTAATTCATTGACATTGCAGGCCTCGGCGGTGCTCGACGGAATCGTCGACAGCACGCTATCGTACGACACGGCGGTGCTCGAAAATGCGGAAGACAGCGTGGTGTAATCGTGTTGCGGCCGAATCGGACCGCAACCGTGTTGCACAGGCGTAAGTCGCAATCGTGTTGCAGTCGGACAGGACGCGGACCCCGCAGAGAGGAGGGCCGCACATGGCTCCGTCAGCTAAAAAGCACGCACCACGCAAGCGCACCCAGAGTGAGGCCGCGCGCCGGATGCGGGAAACCGTAGCCCGCCGGCGCGACGCGGGGTGGCACCATGTCCAGGTGTGGGTGCCCACGGCGGAGAATTCGAAGATCCTGCAGCGCCTTGCCTCCGACATGCGCGATGGCCGGCCGCTCAGGCTTCCCGGCCCGGGCGCCGATCCGCTCGCCGGACACTCGGTCGAGGTCAGCGACCTGGCTGGGCTTGCCGCAGACACCCTCGAGCGGGCGCTGCGCATTCTCCGTTCCGGCGACGCCCGGGCCATCCAGCGCCTCGCACAGCGCGTGGCACTCACCGAGGATCTCGTCTATCCCGACACCCCCAGCATGGCCGCCGAACGCGGCACCGAGGAGCACGCGGCATGAGCAGGTCCATGATCAAACGCGGTGCACCTGCCCGACGCGGTGACGGTTACCGCCGCTCCGGCCGCGAAGTGCGAGGCCGCCGCGAGGCCCCTCACCTCGAATCTCTCAATGCTCAGCAACGGGAAGCCGCGACGGCGCTCGAAGGTCCACTGCTCGTCCTTGCCGGCGCCGGTACCGGCAAGACGAAACTCCTGGTGGCGCGCATCATCGAACTCATGCGCAGCCGCACCACAAAGAGCTGGCGGATCCTGGCGCTTACGTTCACCCGCGACGCCGCTGACGAAATGCGCTCGCGCCTGGCGGAGGAAATCGGCAGCGAACGTGCCGAGCGCGTTTGGATGGGTACATTCCATGCCATCTGCCTGCGCCTGCTGGCCGAGCGGCCGGGTCTGGCCGGTCTGGAGAAGGGATTCAAGGTTATCGACGAGGCGGAGAGCCGGCGCTTCGTACGGCTCTCCATGGAGGCCATGGGCGTCTCCGGCGCCGATGATCGTGACATCGTCCGCCTGATCGCCGGCGCGCTGTCGCGCATCAAGGACGATTGCGTACCGCCTGAGGCTGATGCCATCGAGATGTGGTTCCAGCGCCAGGACGAACGCGGGGAGGGACCGTCCGAGGCGCTGCAGGCCGCCGCCGCCATCTACCCCGCCTACCAGGAACAGCTGAGGGATGCCAACGTCGCCGACTTCGCCGACCTGCTGCTGTGGGTCACCGAAGGCATGCGCCGCGACGAGGCCTACCGGCGCGAAGTCGCGCGGCGCTGGAGCCATATCCTGGTCGACGAGTACCAGGACACCAACACCGGGCAGGACGCCTTCATCGAGCTCCTCTGCCGCGATCACCGCAACATCATGGTGGTGGGCGACGATTCGCAGAGCCTGTACGCATGGCGCGGCGCCGTGGTCGAGAACATCCTGACCTTCCCGGACCGCTGGCCCGGATGCCGCATGGTGCGGCTGGAGATCAACTATCGCTGCACACCGGTGATCCTCGACAGCGCCAACGCGGTGATCGCCCACAACCTTCGGCGCTTCGAGAAGACGCTGCGCCCGGATCCGAGCCGCCGCGGCCGCGGCGACCCCGTGCGCGTCGTGCGTGCCGACAGCCTGGACGTCGCGGCCGACTGGCTCGTCAACGACGTCCGTGTCCAGCTGGCCTCTGACAGGACATGCGGTGCGTTCGTCCTTTATCGAGCCAACTGGCTGTCCCGCGTCGTCGAAGAGGCCTGCATCACGTACGGGCTCCACTACTGCCTGGTGGGCGACGTCGGCTTCTGGCAGCGCATGGAGATCCTCGACGCACTGGCACTCGTGCGTCTGATGGATGACCCGTCCGACGTCGATGCCTTCGAGCGGATCGCCAACGTTCCGGCGCGTGGTCTCGGCGAGGGGGCCAGGCAGCGCATCCGGGATGCCGCAGGGGAGGGCGGGGATCTCCTGCATGCCGGTTTGACGCTGGCGGAGGCGAGGGGGCTGCGCACCGATCAGGCACAGGGTGCACGTGAACTGGCGGGGCTTGCCGAGTCCTGGCGCGCTCCCTGCCGGGAGGATGAGGCGCAGCTGACGGAAGGCGCGCGCTTCGCCGGACGCGTGCAGGAGTTGCTGGAGGCTTCCGGTTACCTCGATCATTGGCGGGTGAGCGACGACCCCCGCTCGGACGAGCGGCTGGACAACCTCGCTGAACTCACCGCCGTGGCGGCGACGGGCGGAGGCCTGGACGCACTGCTCGATCGGGCCGCCCGGGCTGCCGAGGCCGAGCAGGATGACGCTGCGGTACGGCTGATGACCATCCACGCCTCGAAGGGGCTCGAGGAGGATCTCGCCTACCTGTTCGGCGTCAACGAGGCGGTCCTGCCGTCGCGCCAGGCCGCCGAGCGCGAGCGCTTCGACGGCGGCCGCGCCGTCGAGGAGGAGCGCAACGGGATGTACGTCGGCATGACCCGCGCGCGCGATCGGCTGACCATCCTCACCGCGACGGACCAGCCGTCCCGATTCGTCGGGGAGCTTCCGGAAGACGAGGCCACAGTGCGGCATCTGGATGCCCGCAGTCAGCGCCGCCGGCGAGGCGTCACGCCGGGGAGGCGCGATATCGAGCAGGCCCGCCAGCTCGCGGGCCGTCTCCGCCTGCCGCTCCCGGACGCGGTGCTCGTCGACGCCGCGCTGCTGGCGCACTGGAAGGAAGAGGCGGCGCTGTACCCCGAACCGGAGAACCGGCGCCGTTCCTTGTCAGGCGACATGAGAAACTCCCCCCCGGACGACATGAGGAAAGGGCCCCCCTTCGACACTGAGGGGTGAAGAATGGTCGAGGGCACGACACCGTTGAGTTCCTCCGTGAGCACGGAGCGGAGGGACGTGATGCTGGCCCCGGACGAGGTGACGGCAATGATCCGGTTGCAGGCCCTGGGCTCGAAGCGGATCGCCCGGGAGTTGGGATGCGACCGGAAGACGGTGAAGCGCTATCTGCGCTGCGGAGGCTGGCAACCCTACCGGCTGCCGCACCGCACTGGTCGGCTGGACGGGTTGACGGACTGGCTGGCCGAGCGCTTCCGACGGCACCGGGGCAACGCCGACGTCGTACGCCAGGAGTTGGCGGACGAGCACGGCGTCCAGGTGTCGTTGCGCACGGTGGAACGCGCCGTCCAGGGACTGCGCCAGGGGCTGGAGGCGGAAAGCAAAGCCACCGTGCGCTTCGAGACGGCGCCGGGCCAGCAGTTGCAGATCGACTTCGGCGCCACCGCGGTGGAGATCGGCGGCGAGCGGGTCCGGGTTCACCTGTTCGTGGCGACGCTGGGCTACTCGCGCCGCAACTTCGTCGCGGCGTTCCGCCACGAGCGGCAGTCGGCCTGGATCACCGGGGTGGAGGCGGCCTTCCGGCACTTCGGCGGCGTGCCGCGGGAGGTGCTGATCGACAATCACAAGACCCTGGTCACCCATCACGACCGGGAGACGCGGGAAGTGACGTTCAACGAGCGCTTCCATGCCTTTGCCCGCTACTGGGGCTTCCACCCGCGGGCCTGTGCGCCGTATCGGGCCCGCACCAAGGGCAAGGACGAGAACGGCGTCGGCTACGTCAAGAAGAACGCCGTCGCCGGGCGGCGCTTCGCCAGCTGGGAGGCGTTCGAAGGGCACTTGGCGCATTGGATGCGCACCATCGCCGATGTCCGCGTCCACGGCACCACGGGCGAGCGGCCGATCGACCGCTTCCAGGCCGCCGAGGCGGCCAGCTTGCGCGGTCTGAACGGGCGTCCACCCTACCTTCAGGTGCGTGAGCTGCACCGCAAGGTTCAGAGCGACGGCACCGTCGGCATCGACACCAATCACTACAGTGCGCCCTGGCGCCTGATCGGGCAGAGCGTCACGGTGGAGGTCAGCGACGGGGCGGTGCGGATCCTGCTGGCAGGAACCGAAGTGGCGCGGCACGCCCAGGTCCATGGTCGCCGCCAGCGGGTCATCGACGCCCATCACCTCGATGGCGTGGTCGGTGTGCGGCCCAGCCGCTCCAGCCCCTTGGGAGCCTCCGGTCCCGATGAACCGATGGGGCCGCCGTGTGCCCCTGAGCTGCTGCGGCCGCTGGCGGAGTACGAAGCGGTGATCGGAGGTGGATGGTGAGCGCCGAACCCGACGATCTGGCGCGGATGCTGACGCGCCTGAAGCTGACCGCGCTGCGCGACCAGCTCGATAGCCTGCTCGACGAGGCGGCGCGGCGCGAGTTGAGCCTGCGCGAAGCCTTGGCCTTCCTGTGCGAGGCCGAGGTCGCACGCAAGGACGAGCGGCGCATCCAGATGGCGATGAGCATCGCCAAGTTCCCCTTCGTGCGCACGCTGGAGGCGTTCGAGTACGACGCCCAGCCCTCGCTCGACCCCAAGCAGATCCGCGATCTGGCGACCGGCCGCTGGGTGGCCAACGGCGACGCGCTGCTGCTGCTCGGGCCGCCGGGCGTCGGCAAAACCCATCTCGCCGTCGGGCTCGGCCGCGAGGTGATCCGCTGCGGCTACTCAGTGCTGTTCGTCGCGGCGGCGACGCTGCTGACGATGCTGACCAAGGCACAGGCCGATGGCCGGTTGGAGGAGCGGCTGGGGCACTTCGCCAAGCCCAAGCTGCTCATCGTCGATGAACTCGGCTATCTGCCTCTGGAGACCAACGCGGCGCATCTGTTCTTCATGCTGGTGAGCCGCCGCTACGAACGCGGCAGTATCCTGGTGACCAGCAACCGCAACGTGAGCGAGTGGGGGAGCGTCTTCGGGGATGCCGTGGCGGCGACGGCGATCCTGGACCGCTTGCTTCACCACAGCCACGTGATCACCATCCGCGGCGACAGTTACCGGCTGCGCGAGAAGCGCCGCTCCGGCCTGATCAAGCCAACACCGTTTGCCGCCGAGGCGCCGGGCTCCGCATGACCACGCCGATGACCCGTCCCCTGTCCGGCCGCCCAACGCCACCTGCATCCAGGCTGGATGATCTCCTGCGGATCGGCCTCCCTCAAGCCAGGCCCTGCGGGCCTCCGCCTCCGGCGGCTGCGGGCTTGACCGAGCCCGCCCCGCAGGAACTGCTGCTCACCATGGATTGCAAGCGGCAGTGACGCTGGGCTCAACCGGGGGCCCTTTCCTCATGTCGCCAGGGGGCCGGTTCCTGATGTCGTTTGACAACGGCCACCTTCGTTCCCGAAGAAACCCTGGTTGCGGTCATTGAGATGAGCCTGTCCACGTGGCTTGTTGCCGGGCTTGTCCCTGGCGTCGACCGCCGTCCCTTGAAGAAGCTCAGCCCCGACGAGA
>JAEYOB010000356.1 GCA_023412175.1 Pseudomonadota bacterium
GGCCCGGCGGTGGGGGCCGGGACCGGGGGCCGGCGGGGGGGCCGGGGCCACGGTGTCCTCGTGCGCGCGCACGAGGGTGACTTGTTTCTCTTCGACATCACCCGCGAAGGTTGCCGGAAGCGGGGGCATAGCCACAGCCATGTCTAAGCCCTCCCGCCGGATTTGGCATTGTCACCCGCGTTGGTATCGGTATTGTCATCACAACACAGCGGGTCACCAATGCGGGTGCCGTCCGGGTGATACCACTCGGCGAAAAGCTGCTGGGGCGGCATGCCGATCTTGGCAGCGATGGCCTCCTGGGCGCGCCGGTTAGACACGCGGGTGGCCTGCAACACGGCCTGGGAGGAGACTCCCAGTTCCTTGGCGATCTTCGCGAAGCTGCTGCCCTTCTGGTGCAGAGCTGCCGTGATCCAGATGTGTCGCGTCCTGGGATCGCTCGGGACCATGGTGCTGGTTTTAACGGGTTGCGGCATGGGGTCCTTGGGGTGTCTGACGGGGGGAACCGTGGTTGACATGCCAATATTGATACCCACCGGGATCGGAGTGTCAATGCAAACATGCAAGTTCCGACATCTCTGACCGGCCGAAAGGTGCCGCACATGGGGTGCGGAGTGCCTAAATGATTGATAAGGCGGGAAAATCGCCGAAGCCGGAACCGCGGCCCTCAGAGTGGGTCGGAGTTCCGACTTCCCAGGGTGAAGGCGGAACGACGGGTGTGGGGGCACGGCTGGAGCAGGCACGCAAGGAACTCGACCTCAAGCAGGAGGAGTTCGCAGCGGCCATGGGTATCTCTCTTGGCACTTACCACCGCTATAGGCGCGATGAAGGCACACCAAGAGTGCCAGAATTAGCACGTATTGCCGGGCTGGGTGTCGATATGAACTGGATGATTACCGGATCTGGTACAGTGATGCGCCAGCACTCCGGCGCGGCATCGGGCTCGGAAGAGTTGCAACCACATATGCCTGTCTTGCCGAATGCAGCCCGCTTTGCTATTGATGAACAGCTAATCGTTGAAGCGGTAACTGCCATTGAGACGTGGCTGGATGAGCGCAACCTTACTCTTCCCGCAGAGACGAAGGGGAAGGTCGTTGCATTGCTCGTTGAAGACGCAATGGCGTATCGTGATGAAGAACGTGCGGCGAGGATCAGGAGCCAGACGGGATTAATGCTCCGGCTCGTCGCGTAAGGAGGCGATGTGGACCAGGGCAGATTGAAGGCATTGCTTGACCAGGCTTCGCCCAAGGCGGGATCCGGTGGGGTAGGCTTTAGCGTCCATGGTCGCGGCGCAATCGGCGTGATGGGTGACAACAACAACGTTACAATCATGAATGGTATTCCGGCGCCGGCCGTTGCCGTTCCCATTCGGCCCGGTGTGGATCACATCACCGACGAACAGGCCGCCCGCATCCAGGAGCTGGTCGGCATCGTTGCCGGCCGGGGGCGGCGCTCCTTCGGAAGCGTCTACGGCGACTTGTTCCGGCACCTCGGTGGGGGGCGTTCGCTCGTGCCAAGGTATCGCTTGATACCGCTGGAAATGTACCCGAAGGCAGAGCGGTTCTTGACCGAACTCGCAGAGAGTTTACGAGGATAATCAATACAGACGGAGGGTGCGCTATGCTGCGTAGTCTTGTGGTGGTGGCAACGCTTCTCTTCTCGCTTGCCACCGCCCAGGCGGAGCCAAGCGCGCTGGAAGCGCGTCTGTCGGCCCCAACCCTCCCCATCACCTTCGAGGCGCCGGGGCAAGAGGCCGACCAGCCGACCCGTGCCAAGCTGATGGTGGATCTGCGCCCGGCCAACGCGGCGCAGAGCCGCGCCTTCCTGGTCCACGCGCTGACCGTGCTGTCGCCCGGTGGCGACGCGGCGGCCCTGAGCGGCTTCGTGGATGGCAACCTCGCCAAGCTGAAGCCCGGCCAATCCGCCCGCACCACGGCCGGCGGGCGCGGCATCGAGCTGAAGCGCGAAAGCGACGTGATGGCAACCGTGGTGGTTCAGGCGAAGTGAGCGGCCGTCCGAAATCGCAGCCCAATTTTTTCGTTTTGGGCGCCGGCTCCGTCCGAAACGGCAGCGGCGCCCGGCGGGGTTTAAAGCGCCTTCACAACCCGCCGAAAGCCGCGCCGTTCAAGGCTTTCCCGTCCGGTTTGATCCGGCCCCATCCGGCCTTATCCGGGGCCACCAACCGTCCAGAACTGGTCACTGACTAACAAACAATCTGGATTCCCTCTCCCCTCTGGGGAGAGGGTCAGGGTGAGGGGGCGTCGCCATTGCGGTGCGTTCGGCCCGTGCGCATCCCCCTCACCGGCCCTTCGGGCCACCCTCTCCCCAGAGGGGAGAGGGCTATTGGCGATTGCCCTGGTTGGGTGGGGGTAAAGCTCAGGCGGCCGCCTTAAGCGTCTCCGCCTCCGTCGAGGCGCCGCCCGTGACCTGCTCGGCCGGGGCGCCGGCCCATTCGGTGTGGGCCGGGATGCTCTCGCCCTTCATGACCAGCGTCAGCGGGCCGAGGCGGGCGTAGTCGCCGATGTGGGTGTCGTACAGCACCGTCGAGCCGGCGCCCACGGTGACGCCGCTGCCCACCGCGACGCGGCCGACCTTCATCACGCGGTCCTCGTAGAGGTGCGTCTGAAGGGCCGACAGCGCGTTGAGGGACACGAAGTCGCCGACGCTGACGCAGTCGAACTCGGTCAGGTCGGTGGTGTCCATGAAGACGCCCTTGCCGAACTTCGTGCCGAACAGGCGCAGCGCCCAGGGCAGCATCGGCGTGCCGCGCAGGTGGTCGAGCAGCACCTTGCCGGCCAGACCCCAGTACAGCACCGCCACCGCCTCGGTCCGCATGGCCCACCAGGACCACATCGGCTTCATGGTCGGCGCGTAGCGGCCCATCAGCAGCCACTTCACCAGGATGACCACGGCCACCATGGCCACCGGGATGGCGACGCCGGCCGCCACGAACAGCGGTAGGAAGGTCGCGTAGTCGGCCGCCAGGATCGACGGGGCGAGGATCTCCACCGCCAGCGTGCCGAAGGTGATGAACAGCGCGGTCGGCAGCGACAGGCTGAACGCCTCGAACACGGCGCGGCCGATGCGGCGGGCGCGGGAGGGCTCGTAGGTCCAGGCCGCGGCGACGCCGTCGAACGTC
>JAEYOB010000369.1 GCA_023412175.1 Pseudomonadota bacterium
CTTCGGCACCTCCGGCAGCGCCAGCGCGCCGGTGGAGGAGACGATCTGCTGCTCGTCGATGTCGATGCCGGGCAGCGGGGTGACCTCGGAGCCGGTGGCGATGACGATGGCCTTGTTCACCTTCAGCGTGGTGCCGCCGTTGGCGTCCACCACCACGGTGTCCTTGGCGGTGATGCGGCCGGAGCCCTTGATCCAGTCGATCTTGTTCTTCTTGAACAGGAACTCGACGCCGCCGGTGTTGGACTTAACGACCTCGTCCTTGTGCTTCATCATGCCGGGCAGGTCGAGTTCCACGCCGCCGACCTTGACGCCGAACTTGGCAAGGCCGTGCCTGGCCTCCTCGAATTTCTCCGACGCGGTCAGCAGCGCCTTGGAGGGAATGCAGCCGACGTTGAGGCAGGTGCCGCCGAGCGCCGAGCGCTTCTCCACGCAGGCGACCTTGAAGCCGAGCTGCGCCGCGCGGATCGCGCAGACGTACCCGCCAGGACCGCCGCCGATGACGACGACATCGTAAGTGCTCTCAGCCATGCGCTGTTCCTTCCGCCGCGTTCTTGTTGCCGGACGCCGCCCGTCCGGATGGGACCGCACGGGGTGGGGCTTTTCGCCGCGATTTATGCCCCCCCGCGCCCACGCGCGCAACGGCCGAGTTCGCCGTCCGGGTCAGGGCGGCCATGCCCTTTGTCGGAGATGGCGAAACGGGGCGGATGAAACAGAATGAAACGCCATGAAACGCTGTTTGCCCTCCCGTTTCATCCGGGAGAGCGCCCATGCCCTGCCGCCGGCCAGTTAATATAGGCTAAAAATCCTAGAAGCGCAATCGGCGGTCCGGCAGGCGGGATGGAGACGGTCGGCGCCGGCGGCTGTTGAAACGGCAACCACACGCACGCAAGGGGGGAAACCCAATGACCATGGACGTGACCGTGACGGTGACCCTGGACGCTGCCGACGCTGCGGCGGCGGCCCAGTTCGAGGAGAAGCTCCGCGCCTGGGCGCGCACCCAGCCCATGGTGAAGGCGGTGGACGTGGCAACGCACCAGCGCTGGGACCGCAGCGTCTGGCGCGAAGCCCGCAAGGCCGCCTTCGGTTCGAAGCTCGGCAACCCGTTCGGGCGGACGACGCTGGAATAAGGGCCGCCGATCCGTGCCCCCTTCCCGCGAGGGAGGGGACGGCACGCGCAATGAGGCCGGCCGATCCTCAGTTCTGCGTGTCGATCCGGCCCATGTGGTTCGCACCGATGCCGGTGTCCTGGATGCCGGCAAGGGAGCCCGCGATCCCCTGCTGGGGCGGCGTGGGATCGACGAACGGGCCGCACGCCGCCAGGGACAGGCTGAACGCGGCCAGGAAGAGCACTCGGCTGAGCATGGGGGGGGCTCCATTCACGGCTTGACCTGGAACCGGAAGCTATCCCGATCCGCAACGCCGGCCAGGAAGCTCACGCCCTTGTGAAGCCCCGAGCGCGCGTCGTGACCACGTGCCCCACCCTAGCCCTCCCCCGCCTGTCGCGTCAGCGCAAGCAAAGCTTGCGCGTGAGCTGTGCAGGGGAGGGGACGGGGTCCTCAGTTCCCGAAGAATTCCATGAGCGCCTCCGCCACTTCCTCGGGCCGTTCCTCGGGCAGGAAATGGCCAGCGGAGAGCGCGCGGCCCTGCACCTGCGGGGCGAACCCGCGCCAGATGGCGAGCGGGTCGTCGTAATGGCGGCCGACCACGCTGCGCTCGCCCCACAGCACCAGCGCGGGGCACTCCACGGCGCGGCCCTCGGCGCGGTCCTTGCGGTCGTGGTCGAGGTCGATGCCGGCCGCCGCGCGGTAGTCCTCGCACATGGCGTGCACCGATGCCGGATCGCGGAAGGCGCGCAGGTATTCGGCGAACGGCTCGGGATCGAAGACCTCGCTGCCGCTGCCCCAGGACCCAAGCAGCCGGCGCAGGAAATATTCGGGATCGAGGCCGATGGCGTGCTCGGGCAGGCCGTTCGGCTGGATCAGGAAGAACCAGTGATAGTAGGCCGTCGCCATTGCCTGGTCGGTGCGCTCGAACACCGCCAGGGTCGGCAGGATGTCGAGGAAGGCCACGCGCTCCACCCGTTCCGGGTGATCGAGCGCCATGCGGTGCGCCACCCGCGCGCCGCGGTCGTGGCCGGCGACGTGGAAGCGGTCGAAGCCGAGCGCGCGCATCACCTCCACCTGATCCTGCGCGACGGTGCGCTTGCAGTGGCGGACGTGCGCCGGGTCGCCGGGGATCTTCTCGGACAGCCCATAGCCGCGCAGGTCGGCGGCGACCACCGTGAAGCGCCCGGCCAGCTTCGGCGCCACGCGGTGCCACATGGCATGGGTCTGCGGGAAACCGTGCAGCAACAGCAGCGGCGGCCCCTCGCCGCCGACCGCCGCGTGGATCTCCGCACCGCTGGTGGCGATGCGGCGCTGCGCGAATCCTTCGAACATAGATCCCTCCCCTGTTTGTCCCGGTCCGATTGTCTCGCACGGGGTGCCCCGCCCGAATGCGCCTGACGCATGAAACCGATGGGCGGTGACAACCGTTACTTGACTACCCGGACCGAATGGATTTGGAGAAAACCATCATGCGCAACATCAAGGCTCTTGTCCTGCTCGCCCTCTTCGGCTCGCTGCTGACCGCGTGTAACACCGTCGAGGGTATGGGCCAGGACGTGCAGTCCGGCGGCCGCGCCATGGAACGCGGCGCCGACAACGTTCAGAAGAAGATGTAGGCACTCACCCGCCAAAGCGCCCGCCTTGCCCTGGCGGCAAGGCGGGCGCTTTCGTTTTGCAGCGTCGTTTCGCGGGTCCGGCCGGGCGCCGCGGCGCGCATCACCCCTGCATGCGCCGGATGGTGTTGGTCGTGCTCTGGCCGGCGACGAGGTTGGCAAGCACGACCCGGCCGCCGTAGCTCTGCACGAAGTCGGCGCCGACCACCGTCTCGACGGTGTAGTCGGCCCCCTTCACCAGCACGTCCGGGCGCAGCGCCCGGATGAGCTGTTCGGGCGTGTCCTCGCTGAAGACCACCACCAGATCGACACAGCCCAGGGAGGCCAGCACGGTGGCCCGCGCCGTCTCCGACTGCACCGGGCGGCTGTCGCCCTTCAGGCGCTTGACCGAGGCGTCGGAGTTCAGCCCAACCACCAGCACGTCGCACGCCGCCCGCGCCTGGGTCAGCAGCGAGATGTGGCCCGGGTGCAGCAGGTCGAAGCAGCCGTTGGTGAAACCCACGCGCTTGCCCAGGTGCCGCCAGCGGGCGACGCTCTCCGCGGCTTCCTCGCGGGCGGCGACCTTGGCCTCGCCGTGCCGCCATTCCTGGGCGTGCAGCGCCGCCAGCAGCTCCGGCGCGCGGACCACCGCCGTGCC
>JAEYOB010000389.1 GCA_023412175.1 Pseudomonadota bacterium
GCAGGGGAGGGCTTTTCCAGCCCGGCGGCGGAGTTCCCTCCCCTGCACAGCGGGGGAGGGTTAGGGTGGGGGCGCGTGTGTCACGACGAGCGCTTGACGGTATGAGGCGATGTGACTCGGAAGCGGACGGACGTCCGCTTCAGAACACCTTCGTCGCCACCCAGTAGGCCAGCGCGCCGGTCAGGCCGGCGGCGGGGATGGTGATGATCCAGGCGATGACGATGTTGCCGGCCACGCCCCAGCGCACCGCCGAGGCCTTGCGCGCGGCGCCCACGCCGACGATGGCGCCGGTGATGGTGTGCGTCGTCGATACCGGGATGCCCATGTAGGTCGCCATGAACAGCGTGATGGCGCCGCCGGTCTCGGCGCAGAAGCCCTGCACGGGCTTCAGGTCGGTGATCTTCGAGCCCATGGTCTTCACGATGCGCCAGCCGCCCATCAGCGTGCCCAGCCCCATCGCCGCCTGGCAGGTGATGACCACCCAGAACGGCACGTAGAAGGTCTCGCCCAGATAGCCCTGGGAGAACAGCAGCACGGCGATGATGCCCATGGTCTTCTGCGCGTCGTTGCCGCCGTGGCCCAGCGAGTACATCGAGGCGGAAACGAACTGCATCTGGCGGAAGCGGCGGTCGACCGAGAAGGGCGTGGAGCGCACGAAGATCCAGGACACCGCCAGCACCAGCGCCAGCGCCAGCAGGAATCCCACCAGCGGCGAGAGCACGATGGCGAAGGCGGTCTTGGTGAAGCCCTTCAGCACGATGGCGCTCAGTCCCGCCTTGGCGAGGCCGGCGCCGGCGAAGCCGCCGATCAGCGCGTGCGAGCTGGACGAGGGCAGGCCGAGCCACCACGTGACGAGGTTCCACCCCGTGGCCCCGATCAGCGCGCCGAAGATCACGTAGCCGTCCACCACCGCGGCGGAGACGATGCCGGTGCCGATGGTGTTGGCGACGTGCAGGCCGAAGAACAGGAAGGCGATGAAGTTGAAGAAGGCGGCCCATGCCACGGCATAGCGCGGCGACAGCACGCGCGTGGACACGATGGTGGCGATGGAGTTCGCCGCGTCGTGCATGCCGTTGATGAGGTCGAAGAACAGCGCGAGGGCGATCAGGCCGATCAGCGCCGGCATGGCGATCGTCATGGCATCCATGGTGCGGGGCTCCCGGTCAGACCTGTTCGATGACGATGCCGTCGACGACGTTGCCGACGTCGTCGCAGTGATCGACGATCTCCTCCAGGAGTTCGTAGATCTCCTTGAGAATCACGAAGCGCTTGGGGTCGTGCTCGTCGGCGGTCAGCCGCGACAGGCAGGCGCGCATCAGCGCGTCCGTCTCCCCCTCGATGCGCGAAATTTCCACGCTCATGCGTTGCAGATGGGTCAGGTTCTTGTTGATGGAGCCGAGGAGCGGCACGCCCTCGCGCAGCAACTGGGCGCACTGCACGGCGGCGTCGGCCATCTGGCGCATCTCCGGGGTGAAGTCGGTGATGCCGTAGATCATGATGCGCTGTGCCGTTTCCTCGATGAAATCGACCGTGTCGTCCATCGCCACGATCAGTGCGTGGATGTCCGACCGGTCGAACGGCGTGATGAAGGTGCGGTGGACCGCCTGGAGCGTCTGCTTGGTGATCCGGTCGGCGGCGTGCTCGGCATCCAGCACGCGCTGGAAGGCGGCCTGGCGGTCGCCGTCCGGGGCAAGCAGGTCGTGCAGGGCGGCGGCCGCTTCCATGATCCGTTCGGAGTGCTCGCAGAAATGGTCGATGAACTTCTCTTCCCTGGGCATCAGGGCGCGGAACAGGCGGAGAAGCATGGCCGGTGTTGTCCTTGCGGGCGGGCTGCGGAGGTCGGGCGATGGCGGCGTGGTGTAGCACCG
This sequence comes from Pseudomonadota bacterium, assembly GCA_023412175.1. Classification (GTDB taxonomy): domain Bacteria; phylum Pseudomonadota; class Alphaproteobacteria; order Azospirillales; family Azospirillaceae; genus Azospirillum. Next base: position 1,869 of record JAEYOB010000389.1, read on the forward strand.
GATGCTGGTGCCCGCCAGATTCATGACATATTTATGGCAACGGCGGCGGCAAACCGGGCATCCGTCGGGCGAACGGCGGCCGGCGGATGCAGGGGGGAAACTTTCCCGCCACGGATGCCGGCGGCGAATCGGAAGGCCGGAAGGGCGGCAGCAGCATGGTTCATTACATCGGCATCGACGTCCTGCGTTCCCTGCACGAGGGGATCCTCGCGCGGCGCAAGGGGGACGCCAGGGTGTCGCGCACCGCCAGACTGTTCGCCCAGGGCAGCCGCAAGCTGGCCTCGAAGGTCGGCGAGGAGGCGGTCGAGGTGGTCATCGAGGCCATGCGCGACGACAAGCACGCCGTGGTGATGGAGAGCGCCGACCTGCTCTACCACCTCGTGGCGCTGTGGGTGGACCTGGGCATCAAGCCCGACGCGGTGTGGGCCGAGCTGCGCCGCCGCGAGCTGAACTATGGCATCGCCGAGAAGCTCCTGAAGGAGGAGGCCCCGCCCGCGCCCATGGCGGCGGCACGGCCGAAGAAGGCGCGGAAGGGAAAATAGGCACGCGCCCCCAGCCCACCCCCGCCGGGCAGGCAGGGTTGTCGCCTTTGGCTCCCTCTCCCCGCTGGGGGAGAGGGCTGAAGGTCAAAGGCGATTGCCCTGGCCGGGCAGGGGCGGGAGTCGCGCCTATCCCGCCGTCAAACCCCGCAACTGCCGGTTCGCCACCGCCAGCATGGCGAGATCGACGTTGGCCTGGGTGCGCAGCTCGGAGATGAGCTGCTCGACGCGCTCCACCACCGGGCGGCGCTGGGCGATCCACACATCCACGGGGGCGTCCGCCGCCTGCCCGGCGCCCAGGCCGCCGGTGCCGTCCAGCACGCGCACCGTCAGCTCCTTCTGGTGGGCGAACAGGTCGTCCAGGATCGCCGCCACCGCCTGCTTCTGCCAGTGGTTGTCGGTCTTGGCGGCGCCGGCCTTGTCGCGCAGCCACTCCAGCCCGACGCGCCGGCCCAGCATGAAGTACACCGCCGCCACCGCCGCGACGTCGCGCCCGGTGCGCGCCGCGACGCGCACGAGGTCGGGCGCCGAGGCCAGGACCGGCAGCGCCGCGA
>JAEYOB010000459.1 GCA_023412175.1 Pseudomonadota bacterium
CTGTCGCTGGGCGCGGTCTTCTCGATCTTCGCCGGCTGGTACTACTGGATCGGCAAGATGAGCGGCCGCCAGTACCCGGAGTTCTGGGGCAAGGTCCACTTCTGGACGACCTTCGTCGGCGTCAACCTGACCTTCTTCCCGCAGCACTTCCTGGGCCTGTCGGGCATGCCGCGCCGCATTCCGGACTACCCGGATGCGTATGCCGGCTGGAACATGATTTCTTCCATCGGCTCCTACATCTCTTTCGGGTCCACGCTGTTGTTCGTCTGGATCGCCATCTACACGCTGACCCGCGGGGCGCGCGTGACGGCGAACTACTGGGCCCCGCACGCCACGACTCTGGAGTGGACGGTCAGCTCACCGCCGCCGTTCCACGCTTTCGAGACGCTGCCGCGCATCAAGTAAGGCCTTCGACAGGAGGCTCTGGGTAGGGAACGAGACGCGGGGGAGGGCACACCTCCCCCGTCACCGGAGGGAACAAGAATGACGGATCTCACCGTCCAACGGGTCTCCGCCGACACCGCGCCGTCCGCCACGGTCGGCGACTTCATCGAATTGCTGAAGCCGCGCGTCATGTCGCTGGTGGTGTTCACCGGCTTCGCCGGCATGGTGGTGGCGCCGGGGCATCTGCACCCGCTTCTGGCCGCCGTGGCGGTGCTGTGCATCGCGGTCGGTGCCGGAGCGTCGGGCGCCATCAACATGTGGTACGACCGCGACATCGACGCGGTGATGGCGCGCACCGCCAAACGCCCGATCCCGACCGGCCGGGTGGCGCCCGACGAGGCGCTGGCCTTCGGCGTCATCCTGGCGGTGGCGTCCGTCATGGTGATGGGGCTGGCGGTCAACTGGGTGGCGGCCGGCATCCTGGCGCTGGCGACGCTGTTCTACGTCTTCGTCTACACCATGTGGCTGAAGCGGCGCACGCCGCAGAACATCGTGATCGGCGGTGCCGCCGGCGCTTTCCCGCCGATGATCGGCTGGGCGGCGGTGACCGGGGGGGTGGACCTCGCCTCCATTGCGCTGTTCATGCTGATCTTCCTGTGGACGCCGCCGCACTTCTGGGCGCTGGCGCTGTTCCGCAGCGGCGACTACGCGCGGGCTGGCGTGCCGATGCTGCCCGTGGTCGAAGGGCCGGAGGTCACCAAGCGGCAGATGCTGCTCTACACGCTGCTGCTGCTGCCGACCGCCGCGGCGCCGTTCTTCCTGGGCATCGCCGGCTGGGTCTATCTGGCGGGTGCGGCGGTGCTGGGCGGTCTGTTCGTCCTGTGCGCGGTCCGCGTGCTGAAGAGCACCGACGACAAGCCGGCCAAGCAGATGTTCGGCTTCTCGATCCTCTACCTGTTCCTGCTGTTCGCCCTGCTGGTGGGTGAGCACGTGGTTCCCAGAAGCTTTTGATGGTCCGGAGGTTTCCGATGGCGATGACCGAATCCCACGATGAACGCCGCAAGCGCCTGCGCGGCCGCAACGTCGCCACGCTGCTGGCCCTGCTGGCCCTGGTGGCGCTGTTCTACCTGATCACCATCGTCCGCATGGGCGGCCACTGAAGCAGGGGGCTGACATGGACGAGCGGGCCCGGCGCCGCAACCGGACGATGCTCATCAGCCTGCTGGCGCTGGCCTTCGGGATGGTCGGGCTCACCTACGCGTCGGTGCCGCTCTATCAACTCTTCTGCCAGGTGACCGGCTTCGGCGGCACCACGCAGCGGGCCGAGGCGGCGCCCGGTACGGTGCTGGAGCGCGAGGTGGTCGTGCGCTTCAACGCCGACGTCAACAGCAGCCTGCCCTGGTCCTTCCGGCCCGTCCAGAAGGAGGTCCGGGTCAAGCTGGGCGAGACGGCGCTCGTCGCCTACCGCGCCGAGAACCGGTCGAAGGAAACCGTCACCGGCACCGCGGTGTTCAACGTGACGCCCGAGAAGGCCGGCGCCTACTTCAACAAGATCGAGTGCTTCTGCTTCACCGAGCAGGCGCTGAACCCCGGCGAGAGCGTCGACATGCCGGTCGCGTTCTTCGTCGATCCGGCGCTTGCGAACGACCTGAACGCGGAGGACGTGAAGACCATCACGCTCTCCTACACCTTCTACCGCGCCAAGACCGGTGCGGCATCGTCAACCAAGGAGCGTACGGCCGCCCGCCCGGGCGAAGCCGGCGCCATGAATTGAGCACGGGGTTGGAGGATCATGGCCGACATCACGCACGGGCAAATGCCGCCTAACACCGCCGACGCGCACGCCGGCGAGGGCATCCCGCATCCCTACCATCTGGTGAAGCCGAGCCCGTGGCCATTGCTGGGTGCGATCGCCGGCGGCCTGCTGGCAACCGGCGCCATCGTCTACATGCACTACGGCCACCTCTGGCTGCTGATCGCCGGCGTGCTTGCCGTGTCGGCGGTGATGTTCGGCTGGTGGCGCGACATCATCAAGGAGGCGGTGGTCGAGGGGGCGCACACCCCGGTCGTCAAGATCGGCCTGCGTTACGGCATGGCGCTGTTCATCGCGTCGGAGGTGATGTTCTTCGCGGCGTTCTTCTGGGCGTACTTCGACGCCTCGCTGTTCCCGAAGATCTTCGCCCAGAACCCGAACGGCGTCTGGCCGCCGCCGACGATCAAGGTGTTCGACCCGTTCCACCTGCCGTTCATGATGACAGTCATCCTGCTGCTGTCGGGCGTGACGGTCACCTGGGCGCACCATGAGCTGCAGCACGGCAACAACAAGAAGGCCGGTCAGGCGCTGGGCCTGACGGTGCTGCTGGGCGTGATGTTCACCTTCTTCCAGGTCTGGGAGTACAGCCACGCCGCCTTCGGCTTCACCGAGGGCATCTACCCGTCCACCTTCTTCATGGCGACGGGTTTCCACGGCTTCCACGTCTTCGTCGGCACCGTCTTCCTGGCCGTGTGCTGGTATCGCACGGTGAAGGGTCACTTCACGCCGAACAGCCATTTCGGTTTCGAGGCGGCGGCATGGTACTGGCATTTCGTCGACGTGGTGTGGCTGTTCCTGTTCGTCTCCATCTATTGGTGGGGATCGCTGGGCGCGACCGCCGGCCACTGAGAAGCCGGCCTTGACGCCCTATTACCCACGGGTGTCGCCGTTGAGCGCGGGCATGCGTTGCGTGTGCCCGCGCTGCGGCAAGGGAGCCTTGTTTAAGGGCTTCCTCACGGTGGCCGACCACTGCGAGGTCTGCGGCCTCGACCTCGGCAGGCAGGACACCGGCGACGGCCCCGCGGTGTTCCTCATCTTCCTCCTGGGCTTCCTGGTGGTGCCCGTGGCTCTCCTCGTGTCGATGAACGTGGAGTGGCCCCTGTGGCTGCATGCCCTGGTCTGGGGCGCGCTGATCCTTGGTCTGGCGCTGGGGATGCTGCGGCCGGCGAAGGCGTATATGATCGCCTTGCAGTACCGTTACCGCCGCCACGACTATGAAGGCCCCTCCACGTGAGCGCCGCCGCCATGCCCGTTTCTGCCCGCCGCTTTCGGCCCAGCCTGTGGGCGACGCTGTTCACCGTTCCGGCGGTGCTGGCGATGCTCGCCCTCGGCACGTGGCAGGTGGACCGGCTGCACTGGAAGCAGGAGCTGATCCAGCGCGTGCAGGAGCGGGTCGGCTCCGCTCCCATACCGCTGCCGGCGTCCATTCCCAACCCCGACGACCTCGACCTTCGCCCCGTCACGGTGACCGGGCGTCTGCTGAACGACCGCGCCATGCTGGTGCTGGCCCGGCCGCGCCAGGGGCAGGTGGGCTACGAGGTGGTGACGCCGCTCCAGCGCACCGACGGCGGCGCGCCGGTGCTGGTCAACCGCGGCTGGATCCCCATGGACCGCAAGGACGCCCGGCGCGACGGGCCGGACGGCGAGGTGACGCTGCGCGGTGTGGCGCGCGTGCCAGGGGCGGCTGGGTGGATGCAGCCCGACAACCGTCCCGGCGCCGAAGTGTGGACCCGCGTCGACCTCCCGGCCATGGCTACGGCATCCGGCCTGCCCGAGGTGGGCCCGGTGGTGGTGGAGGCGCTGCCCGGCCAATCCCCCGGCAATGTGCCGGCCGGCATCGAGCCGCGCGCCGAGCTGCCCAACAACCACCTGCAATACGCCGTCACCTGGTATAGCCTCGCGGCGACCCTGCTGGTCATCTACATCGCCTTCCACCTCGGCCGCCGGACGAATTCATGACCGCTTACCAGGATCTGGAACGCCGCTTCGCCCGTGTCGCCGCCATCGGGGATGCGCTGGGCATCCTCGGCTGGGACAGCCAGACCA
>JAEYOB010000466.1 GCA_023412175.1 Pseudomonadota bacterium
ACGCGGCGCCTGCCCGCAAAGGCGGCGGCCTGTCCGGCGCGCTGGCGCACGTCGGAGAGGCGGTGGCGGCCAGCGTGCTGGTCGGCCGCGACGAGGCCGCACGCATGACGCTGATGCTGGCGTCCGCCGGCATCAGCCACCCGCGGGCACTGGCCGGATTCGTCGGGGTGAAGTCGCTGCTGGCCGTGCTCGGCCTCGGCCTCGCGCATCTGTGGCTGCAGAGCCGGGCGGCGGCGCCGGAAATGGTGATCGCGCTGGGCGTCTACACCGCCGCGGCGCTGGCCGGCTGGCGCGGTCCGGACCTGCTGGTGGCGCACCGCCGCAAGCGCCGGCTCGACGCCATCGACCGCGGTCTGCCCGACGCGCTCGACCTGCTGGTCATCTGCGGCGAGGCGGGGCTGGGCTTCGACGTGGCGGTCGCCCGCGTCGCCCGCGAGATCGTGCACGCCCATCCGGAGGTGGGGCAGGAGTTCGCCAAGCTGGCTGCCGAGATGCGCGTGCTGCCCGACCGCGCCCAGGCGCTGTCCAACATGGCCGAGCGCCTGCCGCTGGAGGGCGTGCGCAGCTTCACCGGCATGCTGGCGCAGGCGATGCGCTACGGCACGCCCCTCAGCCAGGCGTTGCGCGTCATCTCCAACGAATTGCGCGCCGAGCGCATGGTCCGCTTCGAGGCGCGGGCCGCCAAGCTGCCGGTATTCATCACGTTGCCGATGATCCTGTTCATCCTGCCCTGCGTGTTCATCGTGGTCGGCGGGCCGGCGCTGCTCGACGCCATGAACATGATGCCCGGCGTGCAGGCGGGGGGGCTGCCATGATCCGGCGCGCGCTGCTCGATCGCCGCGGCAGCACGGCGCTGGAGTTCGGGCTGGTGGCCCCCTGCCTGATCTTGCTGGGCGTGGCGTTCTTCGAGTACGGCACGCGGCTGGCCATCCAGGCCAGCCTGGACTTCGCCGCACGCGAGGCGTCGCGCGTCGGCATCACCGGGGCGCCGCCGCCGGCCGGCATGACGCGCGAGACGCAACTGGCGTCCGTCATCCGGGAGGCGGTCATGCCCTACGTGGATGCCGCGAAGATCGAAATCGGCATGGTGGCTTACGATTCCTACGGCGACATCGGCAAGGCCGAGCCCTTCACCGACCTGAACGGCAACAAGCGCTGGGACAGGGGGGAGCCGTTCACCGACGTCAACGGCAACGGCACCTGGGATGCGGACCGCGGCGCGGCCGGCGCCGGGGCCAGCGGGCAGGTCGCCGTCTACCGGCTGATCTACAACGACACGCCACTGAGCGGCCTGTTCCCAGCGGTGTCCTACGAAACGCGCATCCTCGTCCGCAACGAGCCCTTCCAGAAATGAGGGCCGGAACCATGCTCCCCGCCATGTCCGCCATCCTCCGCCCCCTGCGCGACCGCCGCGGCGTCGCCGCGCTGGAGTTCGCCATCGTCCTGCCGGTGCTGATCCTGGCGCTGTTCGGCATCATCGACGTCGCCAGCTACGTGGCGACCGCGAACCGGCTCCAGCGCCTCGCCACCGAGGTGGCGAACATCGGCTCGCAGTTCGACGGCATGCGCGGCTGCATGGCCGTGTCGAAGGGCAACGAGGTCGGCGTGCTGTTCCTCGCCGCCCAGGAAATCGCCAAGCCGCTCAGCCTTCCGCCCCCGAACGAGGGCGCCATCAGCGTGGCCGGCGCCGCCGCCGCGCCGGTGAAGCAGACGCCCGGCGGCGTGATCGTCACCAGCGTGGTCAACACCGGCAACGCCCAGCGCATCGCGTGGCAGGCCTACTCGGGGGTGACCCCGGTCAACAGCCGGCTCGTCTCCGCCGCCGGATCGCTGAACCTGCCGGAGGGATTCACGCTGCGGCCGGGTGACGACACTCTGTTCGTCGAGGTGTTCTTCACGCTCCAGCCCTACATCCTCAGCGGCGACTGGATGGGGATCGGCAATCCGTTCGTCACCGCCTACGCCAACGCCGTCTTCCGCCCGCGCCTGGGAGCGCTGACCAACCTTGCGTCCTGCTGACCTCCTCATGCCGGCCCTGCGCCGGTGCCGGCGCCGCCTGACCGGGCGCCGCGGCAACGTGTCGGTGTTCGTCGCCATGCTGGCGGTTCCGGTGATGGGGCTGGCCGGGGTGTCCATCGACGCCGCGCGCGGCTACATGCTGCGCTCGCGGTTGAGTTCGGCTATCGACGCCGCGGCGCTGGCCGCCGGGCGGGTCATCGACACCGGCAACGTCCAGGCCGACGCCACGATGTATTTCCGCGCCAACATGCCCGCCGGCTACATGGGCGCCAGCGTCCCGGATCCCACGGTGGAGGTCAGCCCCGACCGCGAGACGGTGGTCGTGAAGGCGTTCGCCGACCTGCCGACCACCTTCATGCGCGTGTTCGGCGAGGACAACATGCACATCGCCATGGAGAATCGGGCCCGCCGCGCCCAGGGCATCGGGCTGGAACTGGCGCTGGTGCTGGACACCACCGGCTCCATGGCCACCGACGACCGCATCGGCAAGCTGCGCAGCGCCGCGTCGTCGCTGGTGGAGATCCTGTACGGCAAGAACGCGAGCCGCCCGAACCTGTGGGTCTCCGTCGTGCCCTACACCGCCGAGGTCAATCTGGGCACGAACCGCACGGGCTGGCTCACCGCCGACTCGCCGTCCGCCGCGCAGTATTCGCCCTCGACGTGGCGCGGCTGCGTCGAGGCGCGGCCGAGCCCCTACGACGAGAACGACGCGCCGCCGGCGGTCGCCCGCTTCAAGGGGTTCCTGTGGCCGTCCACCAAGGACCAGTACACGGACGGCGGCGACAACCCCTGGCCGACGATCACCGACACCGGCGCCTACACCGACAGCAACGACCGCGCCGGCCCCAATCTGGGCTGCGGCTTTCCGGTGCAGCCGCTCGTCAACGTCAAGCAGACGCTGCTGACCAAGATCGCCGGGCTGCGCGCCGTGAACCGCGGCGGAACCATGGCGAACCTGGGGTTGCAGGCCGGCTGGTTCACGCTGTCGCCGCGCTGGCGCGGGCTGTGGGGCGACCCGACGCCGGCGGGCATGCCGCTCGATTATGGGCTGGCCGAGATGCGCAAGGCCGTGGTGCTGGTCACCGACGGCAACAACGAGTGGCACGACTACGCCAAGCAGCCGACCGGCGACTACACCGCCTACGGGCGCATCGGCGAAGGGCGGCTGGGGACGACGACCTTCGGCGATGCGACCGGCATGCTGAACACCCGCATGTCGCGCCTGTGCCAGCAGATGAAGGACGCCGGCATCATCATGTACACGATCACCATCGGCCAGACGAACGCATCGACGCAGAACCTGTACCGCGGCTGCGCGTCGCAGCCGAGCTACTATTGGAACAGCCCCAACCCGGACCAGCTCGCGGCGATCTTCAACCAGATCGGCGCACAGCTCACCAGGCTGCGGCTGGAACGCTGACCTACTGCTTCCCCCCGTTGCCGCCGCTGTCGCTGCCGAAGCTGGAGCGGGTGCCTTCGCGCATCAGGTCCTTCTCCTCGCCCTTGTGGTAGCGCTCGATGGCCCGCGCCTCGCGCTCGGCGTCGGGCCGTCCGGTGGACCGTCCGGCCAGCAGGTCGCGCGGCTCCTCGACCTGGAGCGCGAAGTTGCGCGCCTGCGAGCAGCCGAGGCCGAGATACGGGGTGTGCCACGAGGTGCCGTGCAGCTTGGAGACCGTCGCGGGGGCCGCCCCGCACTCCGGCGGCACCGCCACCAGCCGGTTCGGCTGGCCGGCGGCGGGAACCACGGCGACCGGCCACTCGGGGGTCTCGGTCGGATTGGCTGAGCAGCCGGCCAGCGCCAGCGCAACGCAGAGCATGGGCAGGGAGCGCATGACGCACCTCAACGAACGATGAAGCCGGCCGGTCCCGCCAGTTCGGGGCGGGCGGGCGGGCGGGGCCCGGGGCCGGGCTGCGTGAGCTTGCCGAAGAACACCCGGTCGATGAACCTGGTGGCCGAGATCGCGTCGGTCGGCGCCGTGAGCTGCGCCGGATTGGCGGCCGGGCGCACGATGTAGGGCGTGACGATGATCACCAACTCCGTCTCGTTGCGCTGGAAGCGGCTGGAGCGGAACAGGGCGCCAAGCACCGGCACGTCGCCCACGAAGGGAAACTTGTCGATGCCTTCGTTCAGGGTGTTCTGCATCATGCCGGCGATGGCGAAGCTCTGGCCGCTGCCCAGCTCCACCGTGGTCTCGGCGCGCCGGGTGCGCAGCGCCGGGATGCGGAAGTCATTGATGACGATGGCGTTGGCGAAGTCCAGCTCGCTCACCTCCGGGCGCACGCGCATGCTGATGCGCTCGCCCGACAGCACCGACGGCGTGAAGGCCAGCGAGACGCCGAACTGCTTGAAGTCGATGGTGATGCGGTCGCGTTCCTGGGGCACGGGGATCGGGAACTCGCCGCCCGCCAGGAAGCTGGCGGTCTCGCCCGAGGTGGCGACGAGGTTCGGCTCGGCCAGCACGGTGACCAGCCCGTCACGGGCCAGCGCATCGATCAACCCATTGACGTCCCAGCGCTGACCGCGGTGCCCGACGAAGGCGTTCATCATCTCGGTGGTGCGCTGGAAGCCGCCGGCCTCGGTGCGGATGATGTCGGTGAGCCCCGAGGTGAAGCCCAGCGCATAGCCGGCGCCGAGGGTGCCGAAGACCTCCCAGTTGAAGCCGAGATCCTCGCGGATGTTGCGGGCCACCTCGGACACGCGCACGCGCAGCATGACCTGGGTGCCGCCGGTGACGGTGAGGCGGTTGAGCAACTCGCCGGCCTCGCCGCCGGCGTAGCGCTGGGCGATGCGGCGGGCGTCCTCGGCCTCCGCCGCGCTGGCGACGTTGCCGGAGAG
>JAEYOB010000591.1 GCA_023412175.1 Pseudomonadota bacterium
TCCTGGCGCAGCTGTTCACGAAGGGAGTATAACTGTTCCTCGATGCTGGCCAATTCCGCAGCATTTAGCTGGTGCGCCAGCTTGATCTGCTCGAGAACATCGATCTCCTGGGCAAGTGTGAGCCTGCCCATGGCCTTTTGATGGCTGTAGGTATCCATGGCCGACTGATACTGCTCCTGCCTGATGGCCTCCTGCACTGCATAGAGCTTTTCGGCCATGTCTTCCAGTTCTTCTGCATTCAGGGCATGGGCTACCTTGATGGCTTCCAGCATGGCCATCTCTTCCTGTAGGGTGAGATGGTTCAGTGCTTTCCGATGGTCCAAGGCATTATACGCAGCATCAAGATCCTTTTGACGGATGTCCTCATTGAGGTCAAAGATACGCTGTTCCAAATCCCGCTGGTCAGAAAGGGATAAGGTGCTGCGCCCCCGCTTATTCTTGTACTTAGCTTCCAGTTCCAGCAGGTGAGCAAGCTCCTGCTCATAGGTGATCTGCTCCAAGCCTTTCAGGTGCTCCATGGCGTCGATGTCTTTTTGATAGCGACTGGATCCGCCACCGCCACCGCCTCGTGCATTGAACCCTGCCTGCTTCAATACATCAAGTATTGCTGCGAGATCTTCTTTGGCGGTTGCGGCCGCCAAGCTGAATTGTGATATGTCCAGGTCGACATATCCGTTGATTTTTGCCGCATTCTGTAAAGCTTGTGCTTCCAGAATAAGATCATTGATCTGGTCTTCGATGGTATCAATATTGCTTGCAAGGCTGCTTCCAAGCTTATCAACATGCTTCATGGCATCCGCTACTGAGGTATCCGACGCCAGGCCCATTTGCTTCAAAGCTTCCTGATACTGCTCAATAGAAGCCTTGCCGTTTTTGTATGATGTGATAATTTGCTTCCAACCTGTCACCTGCTTAACGGTCTCTTTGCTGATGTCCATACGCTTTTGCAGATTGGACATGGACTCAGCTGTTGAAGCAAGCTGCTTTTTTAGCTCTGAATAACTGGCAGTAAGTAAATCAAATTTCTTTGAAGATTGGCCAAAGTTGATAAGATGCAAGCTTCCGGAGGCAGCGCGTCGCATAATGGAAAACATTTGCTCAAGACTGGACAGACTTCCTTCTGCGAGCGTATATGCCTCACTGCCTTCCTCTGCCGCAGCCTTTGCTTCTTCCATCGCCGTGATCCACTTCTTGATGGACTGGACAACAGTATTATACTGGACGCCGATAGCGTTATAATCAGCCGTATTCGCCCTTAAGTCTGTGTTCAGGGCTTCCTGTGCCTGCCCCATGGCCTGATAGCTGCCAATTACGATATCCGATTTTTCCTTGACCGTTTCGGCATACCCCTGTACTTCGCCACTGTCAAAGGAGACTCCCTTTGCCTGCGCTTCCTGCATCTTTGCTAAAGCTTCAAGGGCATCTTTGGTTTCGTTGATTTTTTCAGCCGATTTTTGATAATCGGTAGCAACAGCTTCCGCCTGCTCGCGCAGGTTATCCATGACAGTCTGCTTTTCAACCTCACTCATGGATTGAATGGCGTCAATAGAGTTTTGTGCAATTCCAGCCCAGAAGGCATCCAGATCGTTAGCCCCATCTAGAAGGCCGTTGGTCAGATCGCGCCAAATGGCTTCCGCTTGTGACGAGTAACCCTGTATAAACTCTAGCAATCCGCTGCCTAGAAGCTGATCATAGGATTCTAGGTACCTACGCTTATCATCTTCCGTGATAGTTGCCCCCGATGTAATTTTTTCATTCATCTCCTGCATTGCTGCAAGAGCTGGAGCAACATCAGCATTGGTAAGCAGATCCGCATAGCGCTGCATAAACTGATCCACATCAATGCCACCAGAAAAATCTAGACCTTCTACTAGGTCTCGCATATTTGCCGTAAAAACATCCGACAATTTCAACCCTGTTAGCTCATTTTCAATACTATCCATAGCAGCGCGGATTGTATTAGTTGTTGCATTCATAACGCTATCCACAATTTCTTGCCCGTCTTTTATCTTTTCTGCCAGGATAGAAATAAAAGCCTCGGGTCCAGAGAATATTCGGGCCTGATCATCACGGCTGAGCGTACTGACAAAATCAGACCAAGCCGCAGTGGATTCACTGAGGTCCCATTTCTGGTTAGCAACAGCAAAAACTTCATTGATTCCAAAGTGAGCGCCTTTAGCACTTGCAGACACATCGGTATAGGCTTTTTGCAGATCCTTTAGATAGTCCAAATTAACCGCAATCTTGGAGTTATTCATGTTCGCCTGTGCAGCAACCATTGCTTGCTTTGAGCTGTCAAGATTGCTATCTAATGTGGACTGCATTTCCTTTGCGGTTTCAATCCTTTTATTGCGAATCGCATCAGTAACAGTGTCGTACGCCCCTGCCAAAGATCCCAACACATCAACGGATATGCCGTATTTATCTGCTAGTTGCTGTTCGATGCTTCGCAGCTCACGGGTGTCGTTGTATGACAGGCGCTTTTTCTTTGTCAAAGCTTCATACCGGTCTTCCAACGCCTTTAGATCAGAAACAACATTCTTCTTCTCTTGGAACTCCTCTCGCTGGGCCTGTGCGGCTTCTTCTGCGGCTTTGGCGCTAGCTTCCATTGCGCGTGTCACACTCGAATATATGGCTACAACGGCCCCAATCGCAAGCAACCACGGCATCGCGGTTTTTAATGAAACACCAAGAAACGTTGCACTTCCAGCTGCTGTTTTCATTGAGGCATCCAAAGCTTTTAGTGCTAAAACTGCCTTATTCGCCGCAACAAGGCCAGCAATTGCAATTACCGCCGAAGTCGCGCCTGCTGTTAACCCAGGGAAGGTCTCTACCACCCCGCGAACAACCACCAGAAAACCATTCCACACCTCGGTCACTATCCCAACAGCCGGAGACATGCTCTCGCCAAATGCGCGGGTGAGAAGCTCACCAAACATAGCCGCCTCTGCTTGTGTACCAGCATGGGTATTAGTTAGCTTCGCTAGATCGCCTACCTGAAAGCGGGTTTCCTGCATGATTCCCTGGTATTCAGCATCGATTTTTTGGGCAAGGGTCAGTGACTGCACGCTTACACCAATCTGCTTGGCGTACTCTTCCCACATCTTGGCCACATTTTTTGTTACGCCTGCATTGTCAACCAGAACACTGTTCTCATTCTTTATACCTTCAGTTGCACTGACAACAGCCTGGGCAAGGCCGTAGCTTGCCTGCCGCCCGAAAGCGGCGGCATCCTTCAGGCGTGTGATGGTTTGTACTGCTTGCTCAAGGCTGTAATTACGTGATAGAAGGTTTTTTAAGCTGGTAGCGGCCGCTGTTGTATCGAAAAACCTATCTGTCAGGCTGGCAAGGGCAGCTTCCATTTGATCGGCTCCAATCCCTCTACCAAATGCAACCGACTGCAACCCTTGAATACTGGCCAAGTACTGGTTGTTAGCATCGATTCCTGTTTGAATTGCGCCTACAATAATACGAAAAGCCTGCGTAGCGGCTGCTGCTACGGCGGCAAAAGCTGCCATTTGCTGCGCTGCTGCGGCATCGGCAGACTGACCTTGTTGTTTATAAGCCTGTTCAGCCTGTTTTCCTGCCTGCTTAGCAGTATCTGCGCTTTTTTGATTTGATGAATCTAGACTTTCAAGCCCTGCCCTGACCGCGTCGATACCTATTTCAGCCTGTTCGGCCATGACCCGGATTCGCAGTACCAATTCTTCTATGTCCAAACTTCCCACCTTCCTTCCAAAAAGAGGATTATATCGTTTTTTGTTGAAATAGCTCTTTATGCTTTTGTCATCATTAACAAAGAAAGGTGATTCTTATGCTCTGGTGGCCGTTTGCTATTGCTTTGTGTTATTCTGTTATATGTTCAGTCATGTGTTATCGCTTAGCAAAGCTGAAAGGTTACTCTGCTGAAAACTACGCTGTTGCTGGATTCTTTCTTGGCTTACTTGCTTTGGTATACGCTGCCGGTCTTCCACAATACGTTTCATTTGACCAAGCATGCAATACTGAAGAGCCAGAAGTTTTAGAATACACCAACGCTTCTCTCACTGCTACAACAATGACAAATGATACTGCTAAAGCAATGTATACATATGATGGTTCAACGATACAATGTCAGTCCTGCGGTGCAAATCAGGTCAAGAGTAACCTAATATGCAAAAGCTGTAAGCGAAAATTTGATCATCCTTTTCTTGTTAACGATCCATAAAATGGCAAAACCAAGAACCAAGGTATCGTACACCCCCTCCCAACCAGGAGGGGGTTATTTGTTTCCCATACCGAAAAACGCCTGAGGACTGACGTGCTCTTCCTTCTCATCACCATTATCACTGTAGTCATGCAACACATTCCACTCCTCAAACAGCGGTCCCAGTTCATCCATATAGTAATCTTCAAACAGCTCCCGCTTGCCGATACCAATACCCTGGGCGTTGGCTATTAAGCGTTGGAGCCAGTTTTCTGTTGGTGGAAGCTGCCGGCCGCCGCCTTTATCTTTTCCACCAAGGGACGGACGGCCTTGAAAAAATTTTCGATCCCGTTGACCTCTATCCAGGCATCTATCAGCTCCATTAGCCCGTCCAGCCCTACAGCTTCATCTTCCAGCAACTGATCTTCCGGTATACCGGAAAGCATGGCAAACACCCGCACCACATGCGCCGGTGCCGCTGTCAGTGCGTTACCCAGAATGGCCGTCATCATATCGGAGCTAAAGCCCTTCAGCTGCGCCAGGATCTGCGCACCATTCATGTTGGGAAAACATAACGCCATCAGATCTCCGGGAAGCTCCCGCAGCGCCTCTATGGCCGCCAACATCTTTCCCAGGGGCATCCGCTTTATTTCATACCCCCGCACCGTCACAGTTGCGGGAAGCGACAATTTCACAGTATTTTTGGTTGCCATGGGACATCCTCCTTACGAATCAGGGGCGGCAGCAATGCGCTACCGCCCCATGTTGATTGGTTTACTCCGTGTCGATGGCGATAACCACGGTGGGATCACTGGACACCGGCACAGCACCGGGCGCACTGACCACACAGTAGTAGTAATGGGTACCCTCGGTGAGTCCGGAGGGAATTGAGAAGTCCGCAGCATTTGCGCCACTGATCAGCGTGCCGCCGGCGTTGGCAAGCGTGGTATTGCTGTACCACTGGTAGGAAAGGGCCGCCCCCAGGGTGGCGGTGGCGGTGACATGCAGCTCTTCAATGACGCTGCCAACGGTCACACCGGTATGGGCAGGCTGGCTAGTAATGGTGATAACAGGCGTAGCGCTGATAGGGAAGGTCTCACCGTTAGCCATGAAGGCTTCACATGCAGCCTGGTTGCTGGCGTTATCCGTCAGCTGTATGATGGCCATGGGCTTTACCGTAGGCATGGCAGGCTTCTTGAAGACACCCTTTATAATGACCTCACACACCGCCACAGAGTTGTTCTTGGTGGTGAAGTTATCAAAACGGATGCTCAAGAGATCGAACACGCGCCAGTTGAAGTAGAAGGGCACACTGTCCACAGTGTCGGTAACGCAGCGCAGGGAGTAGGTGCCTGGCGCCACGGCGAAATTAGCTTCCAAGCGATTAGTGACAGCATCAAAGGTGCCCAGGCCCAACATGGCCAGCAACTCAAGGGATACCTCGCCCACCCGGATTTCAGCCTCTTCGCCCAAGATCTCGTTGATCTGCGCGTAGAGGGTATCATCATAGTGAAGCTCACCGGTACGCTCCTTTGCCGTGCGGCTCATGCTGCCTGTATAGGGGATGGAAAACGGGGTGCCGGATACGTAGCCCAGCACAGTATTGGTGATAACGGGGGCAAGGGCAAGCCCCTTAAAGCCGACAATGGCTTTCTTCTTTGCCATGGTGTTGATCATCCTTTCAACTTTTTGTAGCGCATGACCTTCTGCCGGATGTCTGCGCTGTCATCGTCCCAGCAGAATGTGCGAGTATAGTTAAGGCCAAGCATCGTATCTTCCACTGCACTTGCAATGGCGTCTATCTGCTCGGCCTTCACAGCAAAAACTCGGACATAGTATTCCAATTCGGTCAGGTACTCCCTGTCATCCCGTGAATCAGCAGGGGCATTCCCGGCTTCTGTCACGGCAATGCAGGGCAAGCTTTCAAAGTCTTTCGGCCATCCACGGTGAGCGGCAGCCACACCTGGTATCTGGCCTAGCCCCGCCACGATTAGAGGCGCTTCATTATGCAGGGGCAGGAGTGTCACCCCCTTTTGTTAATAGCGGCCTTCACATCTTCAATGATCTGGCGCTTGGTCAGCTTATAGGCTGGATACATGTAGGGCCGTGCAGGCTGCCCTCGGGAGTAGAAGAACTGCTTTTGCTTGGGGTGGAAGTATGTCCAGCCTTTCGGGCTGTACGTCGGCTTTGCATTGGGCGAGATTCCGGCGTGATTGACTTCACCGACAGGGCCGGTACCCATCTCCACATACACTGCATGCTCACCTGTAGCGGATACTGTGCCGTCGATTTTATCACCCTGCCGGGAAACATGGGATTGAATGCTGTTACGCAGCCCACCTGTATCCACCTGGCAAAGGGCTTTGGCTTCGGCTACTGTGCGCTTCAACCCCTTCTCCAGGCCTTTCATAGCAGCCAAAAGCAGTTCGTCTTCCAGGCCGTCCAGCATACCCAGGACATCATCCATTCCCTCTATGCTGCTCATATCAAGCCCTCCGGTTTGCTGGGATCCATTCGATGATGGCTCGCTGATGCCCGGCCCACTGCTCTGTACAAATGACCTTGAAATCACAAGGCTGGTCACCTGGCAGTTCTACACAAACGCCCATGCCTTCGGTGATGATAGTAGCGCCGTCATACAGCAGCAGCTTCATTTTGGTGATGCGTTCGCCGTACATCTCAGCAAGCACTTTACTGGATACAGGCTGGATTATGGAGCGAATAACGGTACCAACTCCCCAGACGGGTATATCGGTACCGCCTATCTTCGGGCGCAGCGTAACCGGTCTTTTTCTGTTCTCCATCAGGCGCACGCTACCACCCCACCTTCGCCAGTCGGTATCGGTTCAACTCGGCCTGAAGGTCAGGGGGAAGCTGGTCCACGGATACACTTACGCCGCCTTCACTGTGGGCACTTTGACCTTCTAATCCAAGGGCGTTGTATCGTGCAGCCGCTATGCGCAGCTGGGCCGATAAAAGGCCATCAGGAAGTGTAGGCTGCCCGGTGTAAGCCAGTATGTAAGCTTCTGCGTCGTCCAGCATATCCTGAAGTAGGTCAGAGTCAGCGCCCGGGATCCGGCGCTTTAGCTTAGTTAGTTGAAGGTTTTCTGTAGGGGTTACAGACACGGGCGCTCACCCTTTCTTACTCTTCAGGCACAGTGGGGACAGGCGTATCAAAGTACACTTTCTTGCCGCTCTTGGGCTTCACAAAGCTGGTATTGATACCGGTGATCTTGCCATGGTACCACTCGGGACCATGATCCAAGCCCACCTGACCAAAGATTTGATACTTGGTGCCAGCGCCAGTCTTGGCCAGTTCTTCCATGAAGAAATTACCCTTCTCAGGTACAGGCTGTTCCACGCGGCCGATAACAGCAGGATTGAATACACCAACAGTACCTGCAGGCAAGAACTCGCCCAGATACAGACTGATGGGGCCCAGGGGTGTGAGGATCGTTGAAAGCTGGATACCATTGATATCTCGCGCAGCAGGCACAATGGTCAGGCCGTTGGCTTCTGCATCAGCGTGGAGCTGGAACTGAGATACGGCATCCAGCCAGAGCACAAGACCATTTAGGGAGCCGTTGGAATCATAGATTTTC
>JAEYOB010000651.1 GCA_023412175.1 Pseudomonadota bacterium
ACCATCAACCCGACCGGCATCGTGCCCAAGGGGCCGGACCTGGGCCTCGACGCGCCGCCCGGCCGCGAGCGGCTGGGGCCGGGGCTGTAGCCGCTACGCCAGCCGCCGCGCCAGCGCCTCCAGCAGATCCAGCGTCTGGAACGGCTTGGCGATGTAGTCGTCCATGCCGGCGGCGAGGCAGCGGTCGCGGTACTCCGGGAAGGCGTGCGCGGTCATGGCGATGATCGGCACGCCGGCGCGCGGGGCGGGCAGGGCGCGGATCGCCGCGGTGGCGGTCAGGCCGTCCATGTCGGGCATCGCCACGTCCATCAGGACCGCATCGAACGCCTCGTCCGTCATCAGCCGCACGGCCTCGGCCCCGCCGTCGGCCAGCGTCACGGAGAAGCCTGCCTTGCGCAGCAGGGCAGCGGTGATGATCCGGTTGGTGGCGCTGTCGTCCACCACCAGGATGCGGCCGCCGCGGCCCTGCCCCCAGGCGGTCAGCCGCTCCAGGCGGGCGGCTGCGCTCTCGGGCGCCTGATCGTCGTCCAGCGCGTCGACGGGGATGGTGAACCAGACGCGGTTGCCGCCCTCCGGCCGCTCCTCGCAGCCGCCGCGGCCGTGGGCACGGAGCGGTTCGGCAAGCTCCCGGCGCTGCTCCGGCGTCAGCGCCGGCGCGGTGTCGGCGACGGAAAACACGAGCGTGGACAGGCCCGGCCCGGCCGACTCAGCGGCCAGCGACACGGCGATGTGGCCGCGTTCGATGGCGTGCAGCGCACGGCCCGCCAGCGCCCGCAGCGTCTGGATGATGCAGGCGGCGTCGCCGCGCACGCTGGACGGCACCGCCGGGTCGACGACGCAGTCGAGCCACACCCCCTTTGCGGCGGCCGCCTCCACCAGCTCCAGCACCACGCGGTGGGTCAGTTCGGCGGGAGTGAAAACCTCCCCGGCCGCAGATGGCGCGGTATCGTTTGATGTCACGTCACCCTTGGGTTGCACGTGCATGGGCTCGGTCCACTTTGCCGTGGCAATTTGCAACGCAGTTTGCGTCGGCGGCCGGGGGAAACGCCTATTCTGCGCGACCCGGCCGCGCGGCATCCGCAGGCACAGCAAGCGGCGGGCCAATCCTCCCTCGGCAGAACGCGTCGGCGCCTGTATGCTTCCGGCCGCAACCGGACGGGTGAGGGGGAAACATGGGGGGCATCGGGCGGATCTGGCTGGCGTTCGCCGGACTCAACGCGGCGTTCGCCGTCGGCGCGAGCGCCTATGCGAGCCACGCACTGGCCGCACCGGGGCTGGAGAAAGCGCAGGAGTGGGTGCGCACCGCTGGGCAGTTCCAGCTCTGGCACGCGCTGGCCCTGGTGGCCGTCCTGCTGCTGGCGGCACGGACCGAGGGGGCGGCGCGCCTAGCGATACGGACCGCCGGCTGGCTGTTCCTGGCCGGGATGGTGCTGTTCTGTGGGACGCTCTACGCGCTGGCGTTGCAGGTGGCGCTGCCGCTGCCGAACAGCGCGCCGACCGGCGGCACAGCCTTCATGGCGGGGTGGGCCGTGCTGGCGCTGGCCGCGGTGCTGCCGGGATGGCGGCGCTGATGCCGTTCAGGCCGGGGAGGCGGCGGCGCGGCTTTCGCTGTCGTTGGCGCCGGCGGCCGGCTGGCGGGCACAGTAGATCTCGTGCAGCGTCGCCATGATCCGCTTGGCCTCGTCCCCGTGCAACGAGTAGTAGATGTTCTGGGCGTTGCGCCGGGTCGACACCAGCTTGTCGCGGCGCAGCCGCGCCAGATGCTGCGACAGGGCCGACTGGCTGAGGCCCACCAGCTCCTCCAACTCGCCCACCGACTTCTCGCCGAGCGACAGATGGCAGAGGATCAGCAGCCGGCGCTCGTTGCTCATGGCCTTGAGCAGCGTGCTCGCTTTACGTGCGTTCGCCTGCAGATCCGCAATGTTCATCGAAGTACCCCCGCCGCCATGCCGCCCTGCCGTTCCGGATCGGCCGGACATTGGACAATTGCTGGTGTTACCACATGATATGGAGAGCTTCGCCCCATTGTCTACTGCGGTTGTGCAGCGATTGTACCTAAATCGTTTGATTGATATCATTGCCTGCAAGCTATTGATTTGACCTGCTATTGTGATTGGAGTGCGGTGATGGCGCGGCAAGAACTCGATGCGAAGGGCCTGCTGTGCCCGCTTCCCGTGTTGCGCGCCCGCAAGGCGCTGAAGGCGCTGGCGCCCGGCGACGTGCTGGTGGTGGAGGCCACCGACCCCAGCGCGCCCAAGGATTTCGCCGCCTTCTGCGAGACCACCGGCAACCGGCTGCTGTCGAGCACCGAGGCGGACGGCGTCTTCCGGATCGAGGTCGAGCGGGCGGGGTGAGCGGTGCGTTTCCGCGGCGCCGCCCTGCGGCGGGGGGTGTGACGATGCGACCCGCATTCCTCCTGTACTTTGATTGGCGATGCGGGAACAATGGCGCCAGGAAACGCCAACGACGCCGATCGCAACGACACAAACATGTTCACCACCCTGTTCACGCACACCGCCTGCCTGGAGCACGACACCGGCCTCGGGCACCCGGAGTGCTCGGATCGCCTGAAGGCGGTGCTGGCCGCGCTTGAAACCGAGGAGTTCTACCTCCTGGAGCGCGCCGAGGCGCCGCTGGCCACGACCGAGCAGATCGCCCGCGTCCACCCGCTCTCGCACATCGACCGGGTGATGAAGGCGGTGCCGGAGCACGGCCACGCGGGCATCGATGCCGACACCGTGCTGTCGCCGCTGTCCGGCGAGGCGGCGCTGCGCGCGGCGGGGGCGGTCGTCGCGGCGGTGGACTCGGTGGCTTCCGGCCAGTCGCGCAACGCCTTCTGCGCGGTCCGCCCGCCCGGACACCACGCCGAGCGCGCCAAGGCCATGGGCTTCTGCCTGTTCAACAACGTGGCGGTCGGCGCCCTGCACGCGCGCGCCGCGTACGGCCTGCAGCGCGTGGCGGTGATGGACTTCGACGTGCATCACGGCAACGGCACGCAGGACATCTTCCAGGACGATCCGGACCTGCTCTACTGCTCGACCCACCAGTCGCCGCTCTATCCGGGCACCGGCGATGCCGGGGAGAAGGGCGATTACGGCAACTGCGTGAACGCGCCGCTGCCAGCCATGGCGGGCAGCCCGGAGTTCCGGCACGCCATGACGCACATCGTGCTGCCGGCCATCGACCACTTCAAGCCGGACCTGATCATGATCTCGGCCGGCTTCGACGCCCATTCGCGCGACCCGCTGGCCAGCCTGCACCTGATGGACGAGGACTTCGCCTGGGCGACGCGCAAGCTGGGCGATCTGGCGCGGACGCACTGCGGCGCCCGCATCGTCTCGGTGCTGGAGGGCGGCTACAACCTGCGTGCGCTGGCCTCGGCCTGCGCGGCGCACGTGCGCGAGCTGATGGCATCCTGATCTTTTTTGCATCCGGGCCTCTCCTTTTGGACAGGCCGGGGGTATAGGTGGGGTGGCGGCGTCATACGGCCGCCGTCCGCGCTTGCGCATCCGCATCCGCCGGGCCTACTTTCAGGAACGGTTTCACCAGCGGTTCGATACATGTCCGATCTTCCCCCGATCCCGCCGGACATCGCGGCGATGAGCTTCGAAGACGCCCTTTCCGAACTGGAGCGCATCGTGCGCCAGTTGGAGGAGGGGCGCGGCAAGCTCGACGAGGCGATCTCCTCCTACGAGCGCGGCACGGCGCTGAAGCGCCATTGCGAGGCCAAGCTGCGGGAGGCGCAGGCCAAGGTCGACCGCATCACCGTGGCCGCCGACGGCGGCATCGGTGCCGAACCGGCACGGATCGACTGACGTGGCCGCCAACCTCAAGGCCGTCATGGCCCAGTCCGCGGAGATGGTCGAGCAGGCCATCGCCCGGCTCCTGCCCGTCACCGACTATCCGGAGAACCGGCTGTACGAGGCCATGCGCTACGGCAGCCTCGGCGGCGGCAAGCGGCTGCGGCCGTTCCTGGTGCTCAACTCCGCCGGCCTGTTCGGGGTGAACCCGGACTGCTCGCTGCGCGTCGCCGTGGCGGTGGAACTGGTGCACTGCTACTCGCTGATCCACGACGATCTGCCGGCCATGGACGACGGCGACCTGCGCCGCGGCCGGCCGACGGTGCACCGCCAGTTCGACGAGGCCGCCGCCATCCTGGCCGGCGACGGGCTGCTGACCTTCGCGTTCGAGGTGCTGGCCGATCCGGCGACGCACGAGGACCCCAACGTGCGCTGCAACCTCGTCGCCGCGCTGGCGAAGGCGGCCGGGCCGCACGGCATGGTGGGCGGGCAGATGCTCGACCTCATCGCCGAGCACGAGACCTTCGACATCGGCACCGTCACCCGCCTGCAGCGCATGAAGACCGGCGACATGATCGCCTTCTCCTGCGAGGCCGGCGCCATCCTCGGCAAGGCTGCGCCGCCCATGCGGCAGGCTCTGCGCGCCTACGCGCACGACCTCGGCCTGGCGTTCCAGATCGTCGACGACCTGCTGGACGTCGAGGGCACCGAGGCCGAGACGGGCAAGTCGGTCGGCCGCGACGCCGCCGCCGGAAAGGCCACCTTCGTCTCCATTCTCGGGCGCGAGCGGGCTCGCAATCAGGCCGAAATGCTGGCAAAGCAATGCGCCGCGCACCTGGAAATCTTCGAAGGGCGCGCCGACATGCTGAAGTCCGTCGCCGAATACGTCGTCACCCGGCGTACGTAAAGGGAGTGAGAGAGTGACCGCGAGCACCAAGACGCCGCTCCTCGACCAGATTCGTACCCCCGCCGACCTGCGGGCGTTGAGACCGGACATGCTCCGCCAGTTCACGGACGAGCTGCGCACCGAGACCATCGATGCGGTCTCGGTCACCGGCGGCCACCTCGGCGCCGGACTCGGCGTCGTCGAGCTGACGGTGGCCCTGCACTACGTCTTCAACACGCCGGAGGACCGGCTGATCTGGGACGTCGGCCACCAGTGCTACCCGCACAAGATCCTCACCGGCCGGCGCGACCGCATCCGCACCC
>JAEYOB010000666.1 GCA_023412175.1 Pseudomonadota bacterium
CGGCCGAGCCCTTTTCGCCGCCTACCGTGGAGAAGCGCAGGAAGACGCCCGTCTCCTTGCCGACGCGCTCGAACACCTTCGCCTTGGTGTAGCGGCTGATGTCCTGGGTGACGCGGAAGGTGCCGTAGGCGCCGGCGCCCTTGGCGTGGACGACGCGCTCCGGGATGCGCTCGCGGTTGAAGTGGGCCAGCTTCTCGATCAGGTGGAAGTCCTGCATCAGCACGGGCCCGCGCGGGCCGGCGGTCAGGCTGTTCTGGTTGTCCGAAACCGGGATGCCGAAGGTTGTCGTGAGCGTTGCCATGGGAGCTTCTCCATTCCGGACGTGGCCGGTCGTGTCTCGTATCGGGATCGAGGATGACGCAGCCGCGTTGATTGATCAAAGTGATTGATGCTATCGGTTTGATAGATTCGGATTATCGGGTGTGCGATGACATTGGCGGGCATCACGCTTCGTGATCTTGGTTACGTGGTGATGGTTGCGGAAGTGCGACATTTTCACCAAGCGGCTGAACGTTGCGGCGTAAGCCAGCCCGGCCTCAGCGCGCAGATCGCCAAGCTGGAGGAGCGGCTGGGCGCCCCGATCTTCGAGCGCGGCCGCCGGGTGCTGCTGACTCCCTTCGGCGAGGCGGTGGTCGCACAGGCCCGCGTCGTGCTCGCCGAGGCGCAGCGCATCGCCGACCTTGCGGAGGCATGGCGGGACGAACTGTCCGGGCCGCTGCGCGTCGCCTCCATCGAGACGGTTGGGCCGTACCTGTTCCCGCTGATTCTCCGGCCGCTGCGCGAAGCCTATCCGCAGGTCCAATTCCGTCTCAGCGAAGGGCGCACCGCCGGGCTTATCGGCGAACTGCTGGCCGGCACCATTGACCTGCTGCTCGCCTCGACGCCGCTGGGCGACGAGCGGCTGGTCGAGGCGGACCTGTATGTCGCGCCCTTCGTCATTGCCTGTCCGCCCGACCATCCGCTGGCTTCCGCAGCGGCGCTGCCACCCCTCGATCTCGGGATGGAAGGACTGCTGCTGCTGGACGAGGGGCATTGCCTGCGCGATCAGGCGCTGGCGCTGTGCAGCCGCTCCGGCCCGGTTCGGGCGGCGCGCCACGCCACCGGGCTGGAGACGTTGCGCCACATGATCGCCGCGGGGGAGGGCTGGACCCTGATGCCGCTGCTCGCCGCCCGTCGTTCCGACGCCGATTCCCTCATCCGCTACGTCGCGCTGGGGGCGGACGGGCCGGGACGGAGGATCGGCCTCGTCTGGCGGAAATCCGATCCGCGCGGCACCCGCTTCGCCGCCCTGGCCGAGGTGCTGCGCGGCCTGCCTTTGCCGGGCTTGCAGGCCGTCCATGCGCTACGGTAAACCCGTGGCGAAAGCTGGAGCAGTTGGGCATACTCCGCCGCCGGACCGCGCTGGGTAGTCCGCTCTTGCGCGCATCCACAGTCATTTGAGGGTTGGGAGCCCGTCCCGGTCATGCAGCGTGCCTTGGCGCGTGTCCTTGCCGTTCTTGTCGCTTCGTCCGTGCCAGCATTCGCCGCCGAGACCGCCCCGCCGCAGCCGTCCCCCGTGGAGCCGCCGGCGCCCGTCGGCTTCGTGGTCAGCGGCACCGAGGTGCTGGCCGAGCGCGACGCGCCACAGGTCTGCTTCACCTTCACCGAGCCGCTGGACAAGTCGCGCGCCGTCGATTACCGCGCCTTCGTCGAGGTGCAGCCGCGCGTCGAGGGCAATGTGGTTGCGCGCGACAAGGCGCTGTGCGTGGAAGGGCTTCAGCACGGGCAGATGTACGACGTGACGCTGCGCGCCGGCCTGCCCTCCGCCGGCGAGCGCGCGCTGACCGCTACCGAGCAGCGCCTCGTCGAGGTGCCGAACCGCAAGCCGAGCCTTGCCTTCCGCGGCGCCGGCTACATCCTGCCGCGCGTCGGTTCGGAAGGGTTGCCGCTGCGCACGATCAACGTCGAGCGCGCGCGCCTCCAGGTGCTGCGGCTCACCGACCGCTCGGTGGTCGAGCAGTTCTACTTCGGCCGCATCAACCAGCAGCTTAGCGACTACGACGTCGGCGTCATGCTGGACAAGGCGGCGCAGGAGGTGTGGAAGGGCGAGATGGCGGTCCAGTCCGTCCGCAACGCGCCCGTGGTCACCGCCTTCCCCATCGACGCGGTGCTCGGCAAGCTGGAGCCCGGCGTCTATGTTGCCGTGGCCGGAGCCGACGGCACCCGCGACGACTGGACGTCGAAGGCGACGCAGTGGTTCGTGATCTCCGACCTGGGCCTCAACACCATCCTCGGCGAGGACGGCCTGCTGGTCTTCGCCCGCAGCCTTTCCAAGGCCGAGCCGGTCGGCGGGGTCGAACTGCGCCTGCTGGCGCGCAACAACGCCGAGCTTGGCCGGGTCACCACCGGGGCGGACGGCATCGCGCGCCTGGACGCGGCGGCGCTCAAGCGCAGCGGCGACGAGGCGCCGCAGGCGCTGTTCGCCGAGCGCGGCGGCGATTTCGGTTTCCTCGACCTGTCGGTGCCGGGCTTCGACGTGTCCGACCGGGTGCCCGGCGGCCGCGCCGCGCCCGGCCCGCTGGACGCTTTCCTCTATGCCGAACGCGGCATCTACCGCCCCGGCGAGGCGGTCAATCTCGCCGTGCTGCTGCGCGATTCCAACGTCAACGCGGTGGCGGGCAAGCCGCTGACGCTGAAGGTGCTGCGCCCCGACGGGTTCGAAGTGGAGCGCCGCACGCTGACCGATTCCGGTGCCGGCGGCTACTCGGCTCGCATCGAGCTGCCGTCCAGCGCCTTCTCCGGCACCTGGAGCGTCACCGCCCACGCCGATGCAGACGGTCCGGCCATCGGCCGCATTGACCTGCTGGTCGACGATTTCGTGCCGCCGCGCCTGGAATTCGGCATGGCCGCTGCGACCAGGCAACTGGCGCCGGGCGAAACGACGAAGCTGTCCATCGACGCGCACTATCTGTTCGGCGCCCCCGCCGCCGACCTGCCGGGCGAACTGTCGCTGACGTTGCGCGCTGCGCGCAATCCCTATCCGGAGCACGCCGGCTACCGCTTCGGCCTGGTGCAGGAGGAGGTGCAGCCGGTGCGCGCCGACCTGCCGGGCTTCACCACCGACGGCACCGGCAAGGTGGTGGCGGAGATCCGGCTTGACCGCAAGCTGGAGAACACCCGGCCGCTGGAGGCGCTGGTGCGCGCCAGCATCTTCGACATTGGGGGCCGGCCGGTCAGCCGTGAACTGGTGCTGCCGGTTCGCCACCAGCCCTTCGCCATCGGCGTCAAGCCGCGCTTCGAGGGTGACGGCGTGCCGGAAGGGGCGACCGCCGGCTTCGACGTGATCGCCGTCGGTCCGGACGGCACCGCCATCGACCGGGGCGACCTGTCCTTCGAGCTGTACGAAGAGGACTACGAGTACGTCTGGTACGAAGCCAACGGCCGCTGGGACTACAAGGTTCAGGTCAAGGACAAGCGCGTCACCGGCGGAACGCTTGCCGCGTCCGCCGCCAAGCCGGCCTCCGTCGAGGAGCCGGTGGGCGCTGGCCGCTACCGGCTGGAGGTGATGGACCGCGCGTCCGGCGTGGCGACCAGCGTGCGCTTCGCCGCCGGCTGGTGGATGACGCCCTCCGCCGCCGACCGCCCGGACAAGGTCGAGGTCACGGCCATGCTGCCCAGCTACAAGGGCGGCGACACGGCCTGGGTCTACGTCAAGCCGCCCTACAGGAGCCAGGTGCTGGTGGCGGTCGCCGGCCGCAAGGTGCATCAGGCGCTGGCGCGTGAGATCGGGCCGGAGGGCGCCTTCCTGCAGATCCCCGTGGATGGGTCCTGGACCGGCGGCGTCTATGTGCTCGCCACCGCCTTCGCCATGCCGGATCCGCAACTGAAGGGCGCGCCGCGTCGCGCCATCGGCTCGGCCTGGATGCCGGTGGATCCCGCCGCGCGCATGCTGGGCGTCGAGGTGTCTGCGCCGGCCGAGACCGAGCCACGCCGCACGGTCAGCGCCGAGGTGACGGTGAAGGGCGCCGAGGAAGGGCAGCCGGCCTTCGTCACGCTCGCCGCCGTTGACGATTCGGTGTTGCAGGTGACCGATTTCTGGGCGCCCGATCCCAACGACTATTTCCTGGGCAAGCGCCATCTGGGCGTGGAGCTGCGCGACGTCTACGGCCGCCTGATCGGCCCGGAGGCGGAGCGCGCCGCCGAGCGCCCGGCGCCCCGCCGCGTCCGTCAGGTGACGGCGCTGCCGCAGCGCACTTCGCGCGTCGTCTCGCTGTTCTCCGGCATCCTGCCGGTGGGTGAGGGCGGCAAGGTGGCGGTGCCGCTGGAGCTGCCGGACTTCCAGGGCCGGCTGCGGCTGATGGCCGTGGCGTGGAGCGGCGGCAAGCTCGGCCACTCCGATACCGGCATGCTGGTGCGCGACAAGGTGGTCGCCGATCTGGCGCTGCCGCGCTTCCTGGCGCCGGGGGACACGGCGCAGGTGCTGGCGACGCTCGACAATCTGGACGGTGCCGCCGGGGCCTACGCAATCAGGCTGAGCGCGTCGGGCGCCCTGGAGCTGGCGGACGGCGAGGTGCCGGTGCCGAACCTCACGCGCGGCAAGCGCGCCAGTGTCGGCCGCGTGCTCACCGCCGCTGCTGCCGGGCCGGGGGCGGTGACGCTGGAGGTGACCGGGCCGAACGACTGGCGGTATTCCCGCACCTGGGAGGTGACGGTGCGGCCGGCGGCAGCGGCGGTGGTGCGCCGCCAGACGG
>JAEYOB010000674.1 GCA_023412175.1 Pseudomonadota bacterium
GGTTCAAGGCGCCAAGGCGGCCCGAGCCCCGGACAAACCGGAGGCACCCGAAGTTTCGGGAGGAAACGCGGGGGCGGAAAGCGGCAGCTTTCCGCCCCTCAGCATTTGAGGGCCGTCCGAAAGCCGATTTCACAGCGTGAACTTGACCGGGCGGCGCGGACGTGCCACCTCCAGGGCATGGACGACGAAAATCCCTGCATCGGCATCTGCGTCATCGGCGAGGACGGTCGCTGCGAAGGCTGCGGCCGTACCGAGGACGAAATCTACGGCACCTCCGACACCGCCGGGGCGGACGCCGCGCTCACCGATTGACCGGCGCGACGTCGTTGCCGACGTCGCTGCAACTCCCGACGACGCACTCAGGGCGGTTCCGCTTGGCGGCTTCTTCATACGCGCCATGAGGAATGTGCCGGTCGCTCGATTCCGCAAACCTGCGCTCCTATTCCTATCGGCCTAGTTAATCTGTAGGGCTATGCAGCCCTTGCGAATTCCGTTCCAGTCGTGTTAGCAAGAGGCGTGCACATTGCGAGTGCGCTTTCAGTAAATCCTGTTTGAATAAGTGATCTGCACTGAGAAATTTGCTATTTATGATTGGCGTATTATTGTCTATGGATGTTGTTTTATCGTTTAATACTGTGTTTTGTTTGTTTTGAGTTCGGCAATCCAGTCAGGCAGCAATCAGTATCGGACCGAAAAAATGGATCAGCGTTTTGGAGGCGAGTCTCAACTCCGGAACGACAGTGTCAGCCCACGCCCGCCGGCGCGTGGCGGAGCGGTGTTCGGAGGGCTGGGGGGCAACGCCTCCATCGGCGATCCCGCCTGGATCGAGCGTGACGCGGGGCCGGTCTACGCCGTGATCGCCGGCGTGACGATCAGCGTCTTCATCGCGGATCTCCTCACGCAACTGGGCATCGCCGTCTGGATCCTCTACCTCATCCCGATCATCGTCTCGTTCGTCCTGTGGCATCCGCTGATGCCCCTGAGCCTGGCCGGTGCCGCGACGGGTCTGATGGTGCTGGGCTTCTTCATGAGCCCGGCGGGCGTTGACGCTCATTTCGGCCTGGTCAACCGCATCTTCGGCGGGATTACCGCCTGGACGATGGGTGCTGCAGGCTACCTGTTCATCAGCGGGAAGCGGGCCGTGCGCCGGCAGGAATGGTTCCAGGCCGGCCAGGTCGGGCTCGCCGAGCGCATGGGGGGAGAGCTGACCCTGCCGCAGCTCGGCGACAACGTGCTGCGCTACCTCGCCGAGCACCTCGGCGCCCAGGCGGCGGCGATCTACATCCGTGACGGGCATTCCTTCCGCCGGAGCGCCACCTATGCGGTTCCCGACGGCTGCGGAATCCCCGACGAGATCGGGCTCGGCGACGGCCTTCTGGGGCAGGCGCTGAAGGACGGGCGCGGGTTTGTGCTGCGCGACGTTCCGGACGGCTATCTCAGCTACGGTTCCGCCCTCGGCCGGGACCGGCCGCGGCATCTGCTCGTCGTGCCGGTCAAGGCCGACGGCGATGTCAACGCCGCCATCGAACTCGGCTTTGCCGGCGAGATCGGCGAAACCCACATGGAGATGGTGGAGCGTGTTTCGCAGGCGATCGGCACGGCCGTCCGCTCGTCGACATACCGCGCGCGCCTGCAGGAGCTGCTTGAGGAGACGAGGCGGCAGGCGGAGGAGTTGCAGAAGCAGAGCGAGGAGCTTCGCGCCAGCAACGAGGAATTGGAGGAGCAGAGCCGCGTCCTCGAGGCCTCCCAGGCGCGCCTCGAGCAGCAGCAGACGGAACTTGAACGGACCAACGCGGAACTGGAGGAACAGACCAGCCTCCTGGAGGCGCAGCGGTCCGATCTCGAACGGTCGCAGGCGGCCCTGCAGTCGCAGGCCAGCGCGCTGGAACAGGCAAGCCGGTACAAGTCCGAATTCCTTGCCAACATGTCGCACGAGCTGAGGACGCCCCTGAATTCCTCGCTCATCATGGCGCGACTGCTCGCCGACAACCGCGACGGCAACCTGACCTCCGAACAGGTGCGGTACGCGGAAACCATCGAGACGTCCGGCAACGATCTGCTCACGCTGATCAACGACATTCTCGACCTGTCGAAGGTCGAGGCGGGACGCGTCGATGTGCATGTGGAGCCGATCGGCGTGGCCCGACTGGTCGATAAGCTCGCGCGCACGTTCCAGCCCGTCGCCCAGCAGCGCGGCCTCGGGTTCCGCACCGACATCGCCGTGGGCACGCCTGAACTCGTGGAAACCGACCCGCAGCGCATCGAGCAGGTGCTCAAGAACTTCCTGTCGAACGCGCTGAAATTCACCGAGAGCGGCGAGGTCGCGCTCGCGGTGGGCACGGCGCCCGACGGGCGGGTGGCCTTTTCGGTTCGGGACACCGGCATCGGCATCAAGCCCGAGCAGCGGCAAATCATCTTCGAGGCGTTCCGCCAGGCCGACGGCACGACGAACCGGAAGTACGGCGGCACGGGGCTCGGGCTTTCGATCTCGCGCGAGCTCTCCCGGCTGCTCGGCGGCGAGATTCTGCTCGACAGCGAGGTCGGCCGTGGCAGCACGTTCACGCTGCTCCTCCCGCCGGTCTACGATCACGCGCTGGTCAGGCCAAGGGCCGAGCAGCTCGCGGGTGGCGGGGCCGCCCCGGTCCAGGCCGAGGGGGTCGTCTTCCCTCCGGTCGTCAGCCACAACCCCGCCCCGCCGGCGCCGGTCGCGCGCCTCCATCGGATCGAGGACGACCGCGAAACCCTCACGGGCGACAGCCGCATCATCCTGGTGGTCGAAGACGACCCGAGCTTCGCGCGCATTCTCTACGTCATCGCCCGCGAGCAGGGGTTCCAGTGCCTGATCGCGGAGACGGCCGACGAGGGCGTCGCGATGGCCCGGCAATACCTGCCCCACGCGGTCATCCTGGACATCGAGCTGCCGGACCACACCGGCCTGTCCGTGCTGGACCGGCTCAAGCACAACGTCCGCACCCGGCATATCCCGGTGCACGTCGTCTCGGGCCACGACTACACGCAGGCGGCCCTGTCCCTCGGCGCCATCGGCTACCTGCTGAAGCCGGCGAAGCGGGAGCAACTGGTGGAGGCGCTCCAGCACCTGGAACAGCGGCTCGACCGCAAGGTGCGCCGCATCCTGGTCGTCGAGGACGACGCCAGCCAACTGGAAGGCATGCGGCTGCTGCTCGCGTCGAGCGGCGTGGAGACGGTGGGGGCCGCGTCGGCCGCCGAGTGCCTGCGGCACCTGGAGGAGAGGACTTTCGACTGCATGGTGCTCGACCTCAGCCTGCCCGACATTTCCGGGTTCGACCTGCTCGACGAGTTGAGCCGCGACGAGGAGCGCGCGTTCCCGCCGGTCATCGTCTACACGGGACGCGACCTGTCGTCCGACGAGGAACTCAGGCTCCGCCGCTATTCCAAGTCCATCATCGTCAAGGGGGCGAAGTCGCCCGAGCGGTTGCTCGACGAGATCACGCTGTTCCTGCACCAGGTGGTGTCCGACTTGCCCGGCGAGCAGCAGCGGGTGCTGACGCAGGCGCTGAATCGGGACAGCGCGCTCGAAGGCCGCCGCATCCTGGTGGTCGAGGACGACGTGCGCAACATCTTCGCCGTGACGAGCATCTTCGAACCCCAGGGCAGCGTGGTGCAGATCGCCCGCAACGGGCGGGAGGCGCTCGATGCCCTTGAACGCTCCAAGAGCGCCGGCCAGCGGATCGACCTCGTCCTGATGGACGTGATGATGCCCGAAATGGACGGTCTGACCGCCACGCGGAAGATCCGCGAGCGTCCGGAGTGGAAGGGGCTGCCCATCATCGCGCTGACCGCTAAGGCCATGCCGGACGATCAGGAGCAATGCCTGGCCGCCGGAGCCAACGACTACATGGCGAAGCCGCTCAACGTCGAGAAGCTGCTGTCGCTGGTCCGCGTCTGGATGCCGAGATGAGGGCGCCGGGAGAACTGATGCAGGCCCGCGAGATCGAGGTGCGGTTGCTGCTCGACGCGATCTATTACCGCTACCAGTACGATTTCCGCGACTACTCGCTTTCCTCGATGGCGCGGCGGCTCGATGCGGCGCGGAACCGCTTCGGGTGCAGCAGCCTGTCCATGCTGCAGGACAGGGTCCTGCACGATCCGTCGGTGCTGCCCGAACTCCTGGACTGCCTGACCGTCCAGGTCAGCGACATGTTCCGCGACCCATCCTACTTCCGCGCGCTGCGCAAGCACGTCGTTCCCTATCTGGCGACATGGCCGTCGTTGAAGGTGTGGGTCGCGGGGTGCGCGGAGGGCGAGGAACTCTATTCGCTGGTGATCCTGTTCCGCGAGGAGGGGCTGGAGGCGCGCACCCTCTTCTACGCCACCGACATCAATCCGGCCGCGTTGAAGAAGGCCGAAGCCGGCATCTACGACCTCAACCGCATTCCGCTGTTCACCCAGAACCACCGCGAGTCGGGCGGGAGGACGTCGCTGGCCGACTACTACACGGCAGCCTATGGAGCGGCGGTGTTCGACAGGACTCTACGCGATCGCGTCGTCTTTTCGGATCACAGCCTCGCCTCGGATCAGGTGTTCGCCGAGGTCCATCTCGTGTCCTGCCGGAACGTGCTCATCTATTTCGACCGGAATCTTCAAGACCGCGCGACGGGTCTGTTCAAGGACGCGCTCGTGCATGGCGGGTTCCTCGGCCTCGGGGCGAGGGAGACCATGCGGTTCTCGGCCCATGCCGGCGCTTTTGAGGAGTTCGTCGGGCGCGAGCGCATCTACAAGAAGCGCCGGTCGCCTCCAGGGGACATGGGGGGTGCGCAAGCATGAGCGACGCTGTCAAGTTCCTGCTCGTCGACGACATCAACGAGAACCTCGTCGCGCTCGAAGCCCTGCTGCGCCGGGACGGGCTTGAGATGATGACGGCGCGGTCGGGGCCGGAGGCGCTCGAACTCCTGCTCCTGCACAACTTCGCGCTTGCGCTCATCGACGTGCAGAT
This sequence comes from Pseudomonadota bacterium, assembly GCA_023412175.1. Classification (GTDB taxonomy): domain Bacteria; phylum Pseudomonadota; class Alphaproteobacteria; order Azospirillales; family Azospirillaceae; genus Azospirillum. The sequence continues at coordinate 4,976 of JAEYOB010000674.1, forward strand.
GCCGGGGATGGACGGCTTCGAGCTGGCGGAACTCATGCGCGGCACGGAGCGGACGCGGCGGATTCCGATCATCATGCTGACGGCGGTGGCCTCGGACGAGCAGCGCCGCTTCAAGGGCTACGAGGCCGGCGCAGTCGATTATCTGGTCAAGCCGATCGACTCGCACATGCTGCGCCGGAAGGCGGAGGTGTTTTTCGAGCTCGACCGGCAGCGGCGCGAACTGGTGCGCCAGCGGGACGAGATCGAGGCGAGCGAGGAGCGCTTCCGCCGCTCGCTGCTCATGGCGCCGACCCCGATGCTGGTGTTCGACGACCGGGGGGAGATCGTCATCGTCAATGCCGAATGGCTCGGCAGGACGGGGTACGGCCACGGTGAACTGCGGGCGATCGGCGACGTCGCGGAGCGGCTCTGCGGCGACCGCGCGGCGGAGGTTCTTGCCTGCGTCGAGGAGGTCACCCGCGCCGGGGCCGAGCGGGCGCGCATCGAGTGCGATGTTGCCACGAAGGGCGGCGTCACGCTGACGTGGGACTTCACCGTGAGCGCGCTGGGACCGGCGTCGCGCGGACGCAGGCTCTTCATCGGCCTGGCGCACGACCTCACGGAGCGCCGGCAGGCGGAACGGACGCAGCAGCTTCTGATCGGCGAGCTCAACCACCGCGTCAAGAACACCCTGGCCACCGTGCAGGCGATCGCGCAGCAGACCCTGAGGCAAACCCGCGACCCGGACCGGTTCGCCGCCAGCTTCTCGGGCCGCATCCTGGCGTTGTCGCAGGCGCATTCGCTGCTGAGCGATGGAACTTGGCAGGGCGCGGATGTGCGTGAGCTGATCCGCGGCCAGATCTCGCTCGGCGCCGTCGATGAGGCGCGCTTCTCGGCTTCCGGCCCTGCGGTGCGGCTCAAGCCGCAGATCGCCCTTCATGTCGCGCTGATGCTGCACGAGCTGACCACGAACGCCGTCAAGTACGGCGCGCTGTCGTGCCAGGGCGGTTCGATCCTCGTGACATGGACCGCCGAGGGCGGCTGCCTGCGCCTGCAATGGACGGAGCATACGAACCGGCCGGTGCGCGCGCCGTCCCGCCGCGGGTTCGGATCGACCCTGATCGAGCGGGGGGCCAAGGGCAACGGCGGCAGCGCCGCCGTCCGCTACGAGACGGGTGGAGTGGTCTGGGACATCGTGCTGCCGCTGGCGCCGTCGGGCTCCGACGACCTGCCGTTCAGGATGACCTCCGGGGTGCCTGCCGGGGCTCCTCCCGAGCGCGCCCCGAACGAGGTTCCCGCAAGGCTCGAAGGGCGGCGTTTCCTCGTTGTCGAGGACGAGCCGCTGATCGCGCTCAATGTCGTCGCCAACCTGGAACAGGTGGGAGCCGTGGTCGCCGCGCAGGCCTCGACGGTCGAAGAGGCGCTCGACCTCATCGACAGCCTGCCGCTGGACGCCGCGCTGCTCGACGGCAACCTGGGCGGCGAGCCGGTCGATGCCGTGGCCGCCGCCCTCGCACGGCGCGATGTGCCGTTCCTGTTCGTGACCGGCTATGGGCGCGAGAGCCTGCCCGGCGGCTTCGGCAGCGCCGGCGTTCTCGCGAAGCCATTCACCGAGGCACAGCTCATCGCCGCGGCCTCCGCCCTGATCCGGAAGCCTGCCGGTACGGCTTCGGGCATCCGGGACCGGGCCGGCCGGCCACATGACGAAAACCGCGAAGCCGGGGCTTTCGAGCCGTTTGACGGGGCGCTGGGGGCCATGCCGGAATCCGGGTGACGGCGGCATCAGCATGGCTGCGCATTTGCGGGCTTATTTGATCGGTTCGCTGTCGATTCGGGCAAAATCACAGCGTCTGTGATACGGAGCGGGGGTATCCTCCGTCCAGACCGGTGTCTGCGCGCGAAACCCGGCCGCTCTGAAGGAACCTGAATGAACGACCTGACGACGAACGCCCTCGCCGACAAGATGGCCGGCTGGGTCGCAATCATAGAAGCGAACGCGACCTGGGCCGAAGCCATCTTCTTCCTGGTCGCCTTCGCGGAGTCGCTGGTGGTCGTTGGATTCGTCGTGCCGGGCGTGGTGCTGATCGCCAGCGCCGGGGTGCTGGTCGCCACCGGTGCTCTCGGCTTCTGGCAGGCCTATGTCGCCATCGCCCTTGGCGCGGTCCTCGGCGATGCGGCGTCCTACTGGCTCGGCCGGGTGTTCGGCGACCGGGTGCCGCGCGTCTGGCCCTTCCGCCGTCACCCCGCTCTCCTTGAACGAGGAAGCCGCTTCTTCCTGCGCCATGGTGGAAAGAGCGTCTTTTTCGCCCGCTTCCTTGGCCCGTTGCGCCCCGTGGTGCCGATCACTGCCGGCATGATGGCGATGCCGCACCGCAGCTTCCAGGCCGCAAACCTGCTGTCCGCGGTGATCTGGGTGCCGCTGCTGATGGTGCCCGGCTACGCCATGGGCAAGGG